>JAMOBE010000027.1:0-38625 GCA_039908285.1 Alphaproteobacteria bacterium | reverse complement strand
CTGAGGTCAGGGGGCCGGCGCGCGCAGCGGCGGTCAAGAAGAAAGTGCCGCCGCTTGCGGTACTTTCTTCTTGACGGCTGCGAGCACGACGGCACGCTGGCCTCAGGTCGGGACGGAGGGACACCCCCCAACAATACGGTTGCTCACCCAACCCTTTCCCCCCTGAAGGGGGGGGAGAGGGCTTTTGATCGGCTCACCCGATTGCCCTGCCGATTGCCCTGGGCGGGCTTGACGTTCCGCCTCAAACGGGTCACTGTCAGGATGCAGTCGCTAAACGGCGTCGCTCAACAGCAGGGGACCGTCGATGGCATCAGCCATGGCCGCCGACGGCCTGGGTCGTGATGAATACCAGGCCGCATATGACATATCCGTCGAAATCTCGGTGGTTCTCGGCAAGGCGACGTTGCGGGTCAACCAGCTCCTGAAGCTCGGTCGTGGCGCCGTCGTCGAACTGGACCAGAAGGCCAACGAGCCGGTGGAGGTCTATGCCAACGACCGCCTGATCGCCTTCGGCCAGGTGATCGTCACCGAAGGTAACCGGCTTGGTGTCACGCTGACCGATCTGGTCAAGTCCACCTTCTCCGAGCGGCCCATCTGACGCCGCTTCCGATGCCGCCGTCTGCCATTTCCAGGGCGCAGTGCCTGATCGCCGAGAAAATCCTGGCGAGCGCCGCCGAGCAGGACGCGGCGGGTAACCCTGAGTCCGCGGTCAGGCTCTGTCGGCAGGCTCTGGCCATGGTACCCGGCCACATCGAGGCGACGCTGCTGCTGGCCCTCTGCCTGGCGCGAAGCGGCGATGCCGCCCAGGGCATCGGCATCCTGGAACAGGCCATCGCCCAGCATCCGGACAATCCGGAGCTGTTCACTGTCCTGGGGCGCACCAGTCTTGTCGCCGGCCGCCGCGACGAGGCGATCCGCGCGCTGGAACAAGCCATCGCCCTCAGACCCGATCACGCCCGCGCCTGGTACACTCTTGGGCTGGCACAGACCACCGACACCACGCTGGACCGCTTTCTCGACGTCGGCGACGACGACGCGAGCGGTTTCGGAGCCCTGCCGCCGGCGTTGCAGGCACCCGCCGCCAGTTTCCAGCGGGCGATCGACCTCGACCCGTCGATGACGGAGGCCCATGTGGCCCTGGCTTCCCTGTGCGTCAACCACGACAACGCACGCGCCTTCGCGGTCAGCAACGCCGGCCTGAAGCAGGACCCGCGACAGCCGACGCTGTTCCTCGTCGCGGCCCATGTGCTGGTGGGAAATGGCCAGACCGCGGACTGCAACGTCCTCCTCGATGACGCCATTCATCACAATCCCGAGTCCGTTGATCTTCTGGTGTTCTATGGCTGGTTTCAGGCCAGCCGCGGCTTGTTCGAGGATGCCGTCCCCCTTCTGGAAAGAGCCCTGGCCGTCGATGGCGGGAGCAATGACGCCTGCCGGGAACTGGCTGTCGCCCTGCGGGGAGCCGGACGGTCGCCGGAGGCGCTGGCGGCGTTGGACCGGGTGCCGCCGCGGCCGGGAGACATGGAGTGGCTTTACCAGCGTGCCCAGTGCCTCCAGGATGTGGGACGCCTCGACGAGGCCCTGGCCGAGCTGAGCCGCATCACGCCGAACCGCCGGGTCACCATGGCCAGACTCAGCCGGGCCAGGGCCGACTGCCACGCCCGTCAAGGCCGGAGACTGCGGACTCTGTGGTGGCGCGCCCGCTGGGCCGTCCTGGAGACGGTGCGCGAATTGCGGCAGGGGATCCGCCACCTCCGCACCGCTCCCGCCCGCGACCTGCCGGCGGCGGTGCGGACGGCAGCCCTAAGTCTCGCCCTGATCCTGACGCGGCTGATCCGGCCGATGGTGCTGGTCCGTTTCTGCCCGGTGTTCGTTCCGCGCATCGGGCACATGATCGACATCGAGTTCTACCTGAGTCAGCGGGATCTCGGGATGCATCCCCGCCGGACCCTGGACATCTTCTATTACGCCGAGCCGGTATCCAACCGCTGTCTCCTGAGAAAGTACCAGGAGCATGTCCGCCTGGTCCCATGGGGCGAGACGGTGGTCAATGTCGACAAGCATATCCCCGGGTGGGAAGCGCATCACTTCGCCGGCAACCTGTTCACCCGCGACCCCGAGTGCGTTCTGTCGCGGACGAGGAACCACGTCACCTTCAGCGAACGGGAAGACCGGGAGGCCTGGGCCGCCCTGAGGGACATGGGCGTGAACAGGGGAGACCGGATCGTCTGTTTCCATGCCCGCGACAGCGCCTACCTTCGGACCGCGGAGAGCGGCATCAAGGCCAACGACTGGTGGTGGCACGACTATCGTGACTCAGACATCGAGAACTACATGCCGGCCATCGAGGAGATGACGCACCGGGGCTACAAGATGCTGCGCATGGGGGCGGTCGTCGAGAAGCCGATCAAGACCGACAATCCGAACATCATCGACTATGCCACGGTGGGGCGCTCGGAGTTCCTGGATATCTGGCTTTGTGCCAACTGTGCTTTTTTCATTGGCAATACGTCTGGCATCTGCATCGTTCCGATGATGTTCCGCAAGCCGATTCTGTTCGTCGATTTCGCGCCGCTCGAGTTCCTGCACTCCTGGCATCCGGATTACCTCAATCTGCCGAAAAAGCTGTGGCTGCGGCGCGAGAACCGATTCATGACCTTCCGCGAGGTCATCGAGTCCGGGGCCGGGCGGTTCCAGCGCTCCGACCAGTACGTCAAGGCGGACATCGACATCCGGCCCTGTTCCCCTGAGGAGATCACCGCCGCCGTCCTTGAACTGCACGACCGGGTCACCGGCGTCTGGCAGACCACCGAGGAGGACGAGGACCTGCAACGGCGGTTCCGCGCTCTGTTCAAGCCGAGTTCGCTGCAACAGCGGGTGCTGGCCCGGGTGTCCGCCGACTTCCTGCGGCGGAACCGCGACCTGCTCGATTGACCCGCCAGCCGTTCCAATTATGAGCCGCCAGACGACTTTCGGGGCTACCGCCCCGATCTCCGTTTGATTTCATAAATAAACCGTTTCGGTCCGACGCCCGCCCGTGGCGAAAGAAACAGCCCACGTTCATAATTGTTGGCGGAGGGGAGCGGCCGAAAATTTTTGGTGGATGCGTACCCCGTCAATAAACATGGTCCATAATCGACATAGGAGCAACGATCCATGTTGCGTTCCCGGCCGCAAGAGCGATGTCAACGACGCCCAGTGACTGCAACGCCTGCACGAATATGGTCTTCTGCGCCGCAGTTTCCGGCCCGGCGGCGAGATTGCGACACTGCGCTCCTAGAGCGTTTTCCGCCTGAGCGGAAACGCTCTAGAATTTGCCTCTGGCCGCTCAAGCGCCGCGCGGGCTTTTCGCAGTTTCCGCTTGAGCGGAAACTGCTCTAACTGCGCCATCGCGAGCGGCTGCCCGACTACGCCGCAGCTCCTATTCAGCACATTACGAAGAACGCTACCGCCAACGTGTCGTGGCCAATCTCCAGCGCCGGGCCAAGTCGCTTGGGTATGTGCTCAACCAGACCGAGCCCACCCCGGCAGGGAGTGCTTCTCAGAAATCAAAGGGGGTCCGGGGCGTCACACCAAGGGCGTGTCTTCGACACGACGCCCCGGTCGAGTGCGGGCGGAAGCCCGCTAATTTCCCTCCAGATGGCCATAATTGGAACTGCTGACGATCGACCAACCCGGTTGACGTAGCCGTCGCCGATCCCTAGTATCCGCGGCGGGTCACGGCCCCCCAACGGGTCGCGCACCTTCTGCGAGGAAGGGGTATCAAGAATGAATGCACCTGCACGGCCGGCGATTCGGCCACAATCTCCCAATTTCTCCTCTGGTCCCTGCGCCAAGCGTCCCGGCTGGACGCTGGAGGCCTTGTCCGGCGCCCTGATCGGCCGCTCCCACCGGGCCAAGCCCGGCAAGGCGCGACTCCAGGAAGTGATCGACCGCAGCCGCGCCATTCTCGGGCTGCCGGCGGACTATCGCATCGGCATCGTTCCCGGCTCCGACACCGGCGCGGTGGAGATGGCGCTGTGGTCGCTTCTTGGCGCCCGCGGCGTCGACCTGCTGGCGTGGGAGAGCTTCGGCGACGGCTGGGTGACCGACGTGGTCAAGCAGCTCAAGCTCAAAGACGTCCGCACCTTCAAGGCCGGCTATGGGCTTCTGCCCGACCTTTCGCAGGTGGACTGCGACCGCGACGTGGTGTTCACCTGGAACGGCACCACCTCCGGCGTCCGGGTCCCCAACGGCGACTGGATTCGCGGCGATCGCCAGGGGCTGACCATCTGCGACGCCACCTCGGCCGTGTTCGCCATGGACATGCCGTGGGACAAGCTCGACGTCGTCACCTACTCCTGGCAGAAGGTGCTGGGCGGCGAAGGCGCGCACGGGATGCTGATCCTGTCGCCCCGCGCCGTCGAGCGACTCCAGGGCTATTCGCCGCCCTGGCCGATGCCGAAGATCTTCCGTCTCACCAAGGGCGGCAAGCTGATCGACGGCATCTTCAGCGCCGAGACCATCAACACCCCCTCCATGCTGGCCGTCGAGGACGAGGTGGACGCCCTGAAGTGGGCCGAGTCGGTGGGCGGTCTTCCAGCCCTGCTCGCCCGCTCCGCCGCCAACCTGAAGGCGATCGAGTCGTGGGTCTCCCGCTCCACCTGGGCGGCCTTCCTGGCCGAGTCCCCGGCAATCCGCTCCAGCACGTCGATCTGCCTGCGGATCGTCGCCCCCTGGTTCACCGCCCTCGACGACGACGGCAAGGCCGCCGCCGCCAAGCGCATGGTGGCCCTGCTGGACAAGGAGGGGGTCGCCTTTGACATCGGCGCCTACCGCGACGCGCCGCCGGGCCTGCGCATCTGGGGCGGGGCCACGGTCGAGACCTCGGATGTCGAGGCCCTGTGTCCCTGGCTCGACTGGGCCCATGCCCAGGTTGCCGCCGAGACCGCATCGGCCAAGGCCTAACAACATCGGGAGTGCGATCCATGCCAAAGGTACTGGTCAGCGACAAGCTGAGCCCCGCCGCCGTCCAGGTGTTCAAGGACCGGGGCGTCGAGGTGGACGTCAAGACCGGGCTCAAGCCCGATGAACTGAAAGCCATCATCGGCGACTACGACGGCCTCGCCATCCGCTCGGCGACCAAGGTCACGGCCGACCTCCTCACCGCCGCGAGCAAGCTCAAGGTGGTGGGCCGGGCCGGCATCGGCGTCGACAACGTGGACGTCCCCGCCGCCACCGAGCGCGGCATCGTCGTCATGAACACCCCCTTCGGCAACGCCATCACCACCGCCGAGCACGCCGTCGCCCTGATGATGACTCTGGCCCGCGACCTGCACGTGGCCAACGCCTCCACCCATGCCGGCAAGTGGGAGAAGAACCGCTTCATGGGGGTGGAGCTGTACGGCAAGACCCTCGGGATCATCGGCTGCGGCAACATCGGCGCCATCGTCGCCGACCGGGCTCTCGGCCTCAAGATGAAGGTGGCGGCCTACGATCCGTTCCTGTCGGAGGAGCGGGCGGCGGAGATCGGCGTCGACAAGGTGGATCTCGACACGCTGTTCGCCCGCGCCGACTTCATCACCCTGCACACGCCGCTGACCGACCAGACCCGCAACATCATCGACGCCGCCGCCTTCGCCCGGATGAAGACCGGGGTGCGCATCATCAACTGCGCCCGTGGCGGCCTGGTGGTGGAAAAGGACCTGAAGGCGGCGATCGAGTCCGGGAAGGTGGCGGGAGCCGCCCTCGACGTGTTCGAGGAGGAGCCGGCCAAGGCCAACTCCCTGTTCGGCATGGAGCAGGTGGTGGCCACCCCCCACCTCGGCGCCTCCACCAACGAGGCGCAGGAGAACGTGGCGCTGCAGGTGGCCGAGCAGATGTCGGACTATCTGGTGAGCGGCGCCGTGGTCAACGCCCTCAACATGCCGTCGGTGTCGGCCGAGGACGCCCCGCGCATCCGGCCCTACATGAAACTCGCCATGCAGATCGGCGGCTTCGCCGGCCAGCTCAGCCACAAGGGCCTGAAGGCGGTCAAGATCGACTACGAGGGCACCGTAGCCCTGCTCAACACCAAGCCGCTGACCCAGGTGGTGCTCCAGGGACTGTTCTCGCCGCTGATGGCCAGCGTCAACATGGTCAACGCCCCGGTGATCGCCCGCCAGCGCAACATCTCCGTGACCGAGACCAAAAGGGACGCCTGCAGCGACTACCACACCCTGATCCGCCTGACGGTGACGACTGAAGACGGGCAGCGCAGCGTCGCCGGCACCATGGTGCACGACAGCAAGCCCCGCATCATCGCCGTCAACGACATCCCCGTGGAGGCCGAGGTCGGTCCGCACATGCTGTACGTGGCCAACGAGGACAAGCCCGGCTTCATCGGCCGCCTGGGCACGGCCCTGGGTGCCGCCGGGGTGAACATCGCCACCTTCCACCTGGGCCGCACGGCACCCGGCCACGACGCCATCGCCCTGGTGCAGGTCGACCAGCCGCTGGGGGCGGCTCTCGTCGAGCAGGTGCGCGCCCTGCCCCACGTCGTCCAGGCGGTGGAGTTGAAGTTCTGAAGTCCTGAAAGTCCCCCGGGCAATCGAGTGAAAGAGTGGAAGCCGCCATCTTCACTCCCTCTCCCCCTCGAGGGGGAGAGGGCTTTTGTGGGTTCACCCGATTGCCCTGGAAAGTCCCCGTCACCCCTTGCCGAACGGCCCCTTCCACCAGGGAGTGGGAGGCTTGGCCGGGGCGATGGAGGCCGGCAGGTCCACGGGCGGCAGCTTGCAGAGAATCCAGCTCGGCAGCGCCTTGCCGGTACCGTGACCGCAGCCGCTGAACCTCCTGGGCTCGAAGGCCTTGATGAACGAGGGCCGCGCCGGGTCGTCCACATAGACGAAGCCGCAGTAGGCGGCCCGGTGCTCGTGATGCAGGCAGGCGTCGATGTGGGCCACGAAGGCCCGCACCGCGTCGGCCACCGAGGGACTGGCGGGAGGCGGCTGGTCCAGGGCGTAGAGGTACCAGCCGCACTCGGCATCGGCCCGCACCACGTCCCACAGGGCGTCGAGCTGCTCCCACGTGCGCACGCCGAGAAACCGGCCCCACACCGCGGTCAGAAAGGGGTTTGCGTCCATCCCGCTCATGGCGCCACTATAGCCCGGATAACGGGGACGGAAGCAACACCCATGGCAGAGGTCATCAACCTGCGCCAGGAGCGCAAGCGCCGCACGCGCCGGGACAAGGAGGCCAGGGCGGCGGAGAATCGGGCCAAGTACGGCCAGCCCAAGGCCGACTCCGAGCGCGTCCGCAAGGAAACCGATCGCGCCGCCCGCGACCTGGACGGCAAGAAGCGGGACGGTGACCCTTCTTTACGACCCCTCGAGTCGGGGCCGCTTCTTCAGGCCGAGCACGAAGAGGTTGGAGCCGATGATCACGGCGGCTCCGGCCCAGGTCCAGGCGTCGGGGATCTCGCTGAACATCACGAATCCGACGCAACCCGAGAACAGAAGCTGGAAGTAGTTGAACGGCGTCACCACCGTCGCCTCGCCGACCCGGTAGGCGCGGATGGTGAAGTACTGGCCGAAGGTGCCGAGCGCCCCCATGACCAGCAGCAGGACGTACTGCCCGGTCGTCGGCGTGGTCCACACCGCCAGCGCCGGCCCGAGCGAGACCGGCACCGCCGCCACGGCGAACCACAGCATCACCGTCACCGGCCGCTCGGTGTCGCTGAGCTTCTTGACCGTGGTCAGCACCACGGCTCCCGACAGGGCGGCAATCAGCGCCGCCACCGCCGCGGTGGAGAGTCCCTCCGGCCCCGGCCGCAGGATCATCAGCACGCCACCGAACCCGGCCAGCGTCGCCAGCCAGCGCGACCAGGCGACCCCCTCGCCGAGGAACACCAGGGCCATGGGAATCATGAACAGGCTGCTGGTGAAGAAAATGGCGGTGGCCGAGGCAAGCTGCATATGGGTCAGGGCATGGAAGGTGGCCATCATGGTGACGATGCCGAAGCCGACTCGCGCCAGATGCAGCCCCACCCGCCGCGTGGACAGCATGCCGAAATTGCGCCGGGCCAGGAACGGCGACAGGATCAGCAGGCCGAACAGACTGCGGAAGAAGGCGATCTCCAGGGAATGGATCTCGGCGCCCAACAGCTTGATGAGGGCGCTCATGGCCGAAAACGACATCGCCGCCAGCAGCAGCCACAGCGCCCCCCGGACATTGCCGGACCGCGGCACCAGGCCCCACCCTCGCCCCTCTTCACTCCCTCTCCCCCTCGAGGGGGAGAGGGTCGGGGTGAGGGGGTGGGGCAGGCGGCACCATTTCGGGAACTTCACGCCCCCCGCACCCAACCCTCTCCCCCCTGAAGGGGGGGGAGAGGGCTTTTGTAGGTTCACCCGATTGCCCTCCCCCGGGACATCGGCGCCGTTGCTCCCTTCCCCGGTCTGGGATACGGTGGAGTTGTCGCTCTGGCTTCCAGGGTCAAAAGGAGGGTTCCGAGCGTCTGGGCCCGGGCGTTCCCAGAGCGGCTTCCGTCCCTCCCCTTCCTCCCCCTCCATCGGGTTTCCTCCCATCGGCCGATACCGCTTGCGCCGACGGAGAATAGACGCTTCCCCATCGGAAATCTTGACAAGACGGTGCCTTCCGTGTGGTTTACCGAGCCGCGGCCGTATTGGAAGGGGAGCGCCATGCATCGATACAGAACCCACACCTGCGGCGAACTCCGCCGGGAGCACGCCGGGACCGGAGCGCGGCTGTCGGGGTGGATCCACCGCAAGCGGGACCATGGCAACCTTTTGTTCGTGGATCTCCGCGACCATTACGGCGTCACCCAGGCGGTGATCGACATTTCGAGCCCCGTCTTCCCGATTCTCGAGAACCTGCGGCCGGAAAGCGTCGCCTGCCTGACCGGGACGGTGGTGGAGCGCTCGGCCGACACGGTCAATCCGCGGCTGCCCACCGGCATGGTGGAGCTGAAGGTGGACACCGCCGAGGTGCTCTCCGTCGCCGAGGTGCTGCCCATTCTGGTGGCCGGCGAGCAGGAGTTTCCCGAGGACATGCGCCTGCGCCACCGCTTCCTCGACCTGCGGCGCGAGCGGGTTCACCGCAACATGCTGTTGCGCAGCCAGGTGATTTCCAGCATGCGCCGGCGGATGCAGGAGCAGGGCTTCGTCGAGTACCAGACGCCGATCCTCACCGCCTCGAGCCCGGAGGGCGCCCGCGACTACCTGGTGCCGAGCCGCATCCATCCCGGCAAGTTCTACGCCCTGCCCCAGGCGCCGCAGCAGTTCAAGCAGCTTCTGATGGTGGCGGGCTTCGACCGCTATTTCCAGATCGCCCCCTGCTTCCGCGACGAGGACGCCCGGGCCGACCGCTCGCCGGGTGAGTTCTACCAGCTCGATTTCGAGATGAGCTTCGTCACCCAGGAGGACGTGTTCGCCGCCATCGAGCCGGTGCTGGCCGGCCTGTTCGAGGAGTTCGCCGACGGCCGCACGGTCACCAGACCGCCGTTCCCGCGCATCCCCTATGACGAGTCGATGCTGAAGTACGGCAGCGACAAGCCGGACCTGCGCAACCCGCTGATCATCACCGACGTCACCGAGCCCTTCCGCGGCTCGGGCTTCGGCGTCTTTTCCCGCGCCATCGACAAGGGCGCGGTGGTGCGGGCCGTGCCGGCCCCGAAGGCCGCCGACCGGCCGCGAAGCTGGTTCGACAAGCTCAACGAGTGGGCGCGGGAAGCGGGGGCGGCCGGTCTCGGCTACATCATCCTCGCCGACGGCCAGGGCAAGGGACCGATCGCCAAGAACCTGGAGCCGGCCCGCATCGAGGCCATCCGCGCCGCCACCGGCCTTGGCGACGGCGACGCGGTGTTCTTCGTCTGCGACAAGCCGGGACCGGCGGCCGCCTTCGCCGGTCAGGTGCGCGCCAGGCTGTGCGATGACCTGGATCTGTTGGAAAAGAACGTGTTCCGGTTCTGCTGGACGGTGGACTTCCCGTTCTATGAACTGAACCCGGACACCGGCCGAATCGAGTTCAGCCACAACCCCTTCTCCATGCCCCAGGGAGGGCTGGAGGCCCTGAACACCATGGAGCCCCTCGCCATCAAGGCCTACCAGTACGACATCGTCTGCAACGGCATCGAGCTGTCGTCGGGAGCCATCCGCAACCACCTGCCCGAGATCATGTATCGCGCCTTCGAGATCGCCGGCTACACCAACGAGCACGTGGACGCCCACTTCGGCGGCATGGTCAACGCCTTCAAGTTCGGCGCCCCCCCGCACGGCGGCGCCGCTCCGGGGGTGGACCGCATCGTCATGCTGCTGGCGGACGAGCCCAACATCCGCGAGGTGATCCTGTTCCCATTCAACCAGCAGGCGCAGGACCTGTTGATGCAGGCCCCGGCCGAGGTGCGACCCGAGCAACTGCGCGAACTCCACATCAAGCTCGACCTGCCGAAGGCGAAGGTGAAAACGACCGAGGGATGAGCCCGGGTTCCTGACCGCGGACGGCGGTGATGGAATCGCCCGACATTTCGGCTGAACTCCGGCACATCAAGCGTCGGATCGCCGAGAACGAGCACGAAGACGCGTTTCGCGGACTCATGGCGATCGCGTCGGACGGTCTGGATTACCCGACCCAGGCGCGCCTGGCCCGTCTGTTGCGGACGATTCCGAAGACGAATCTTGGTCTGCGGCCGCTGCGGGTGGCGCTTCTGGCCGGTTGCACCCTCGATCACTTCGCCGAGGTCCTGGTCCTGTGGGCGGCCCAGAAGGGTCTTGACGCCGCCGTGTGGCTCGCCCCATACGGCACCATCGAGCAGACGATCCTGGATGGAAACAGCGGGCTGTACGCCTTCGCTCCCGATGTCGTGTGGATCTTCACGACCCATCGCGACGTGACGCTCGATGTCGCCCCGGGTGCGGCGTCCGACGTCGTCTCCGCCGCGATCGCCTCCGAAATCGAGCGCGTTGCCGACCTGTGGCGGGTCCTTCAGGAGACCCATTCCTGTCAGATCCTCCATAACACGCCGGACATTCCGGCCATCGACGTGTTCGGCAACTATGAGGCCAACGTCCCCTGGAGCCGGCGATCGCTGCTGAGGGCCTTCACCCTGGCCCTCGCCGCGGCGAGGCCACCCGGCGTGCTGCTCTTCGACCTTGACCACATCGCCGCCTGTCATGGCAAGCGGCGGTGGGTCGACGCGCGGTTCTGGTATCACTCGAAGCACCCCTTTGCCTTCGAGGCCATCGGCCTGGTGGCCCACGCCGGGGCGGCCACCCTGGCCGCACTCAGGGGGCTGTCGCGCAAATGCCTCGTCACCGATCTCGACAACACCCTGTGGGGAGGGATCATCGGCGACGACGGGGTCGAGGGGATTCGCCTTGGCGCCGGCGCCGAAGGCGAGGCCTTCGTCGACCTGCAGGCACATCTCAAGGCTCTGAAGGAGCGCGGCATCATCCTCGCCGTCTGCAGTAGGAACGAGGAGGCGACCGCCCGCACCCCCTTCGAGACTCATCCGGACATGCGCCTTGCGCTCGAGGATATCGCCGTGTTCCGCGCCAACTGGGAGAACAAGGCGGCAAACATCAAGGCGATCGCCCAAACCCTCGGCATCGGGCTCGAGTCACTGGTCTTCCTCGACGATACCTCGGCCGAGCGCGACTCCGTCCGCCACTTTCTCCCCATGGTCGCGGTGCCGGAACTGCCCAACGACCCGGCACTCTTTCTGCAGACGCTCGCCGCCCATGGCTACTTCGAAACCACCTCGTTCGGCGCCGAGGACGCCGCCCGGAGCACCTTCTACCGGGACAATGCCCGACGCGAGGAGTCGAGAATAACCTTCTCCGACATCACCGCATACCTGCAAAGCCTGCGGATGGAAGCCGCCGTCGGAACCTTCGACGCCCTCCACCTGTCCCGCGTCGCCCAGCTCATCAACAGGAGCAACCAGTTCCACCTGACCGGCACCCGGTACGGCGAGGAGGAAATCAGGGCCTTGGCGGACGATGAAGACCATGTCTGCCGGTGGTATTCGCTGACGGACCGCTTCGGTGACAACGGCCTGATTTCCGCGGTGATCCTGAAGCGCCGCGCCGATGACGGCACCCCCCTCACCCAGCCCTCTCCCCCCGAAAAAGGGGGGAGAGGGCTTTATGGAAGTGTCCTCGAGATCGACACCTGGGTCATGAGCTGCCGGGTGCTGTCCCGCGGGATGGAGGAGTTCATCCTGAACGACATCGTCGCCATCGCGCGATCCATAGGCGCCGGAACCGTCGTCGGACGTCATGTACCGAGCCGCAGGAATGGCCTCGTTTCCGATCTCTACCGGCGGCTCGGGTTCGCACCGATGGACGTCGCCGACGACGGCACGACGACCTGGCGGCTGGCGACGACCGACTTCACTCCTTTGCCGACGACGATCCGCCCGGCCACGTGACCATCGTCGAAATGACTCCCCCCCTCCCCGGGGTTGCCTCGCGGGCCGGTGGGCGGTAGTGTTGGCGCCATGGACCGCACGCAGTCTCTGGCGCCCTACGCCAGCAGGGCCGACCGCAGCCGGGGGCGGCTGCACCCCGAGCCGGAATGCCGGACCCGGTCGCCGTTCCAGCGCGACCGCGACCGCATCGTCCACAGTGCCGCCTTCCGCCGGCTCAAGTACAAGACCCAGGTCTTCGTCTATCACGAGGGCGACAACTATCGCACCCGCCTGACCCACAGCCTGGAGGTGTCGCAGATCGGTCGCTCGGTGGCCCGGGTGCTGGGACTGGACGAGGACCTGGCGGAGGCCCTGGCCCTGGCCCATGATCTCGGCCATCCCCCCTTTGGCCATGCCGGCGAGGACGCGCTGAAGGCGTGCTCCGCCGCCTATGACGGGTTCGACCACAATGCCCAGTCGCTGCGCATCGTCACCGTGCTGGAGCGCCGCTATGCCGAGTTCGACGGCCTCAACCTGAGCTGGGAGACCCTGGAGGGGCTGGTCAAGCACAATGGCCCGCTGCCGGGCGCCCTGCCCGCCGCCATCGCCGAGCATGCCCGCTCGAGCGACCTGGAGCTTGGGAGCTGGCCGGGACTCGAAGCACAAATCGTAGCGCTCGCCGACGATATCGCCTACAACAACCATGACATCGACGACGGCCTGCGCGCCGGTCTGTTCACGATCGAGGATCTCATGGATGTGCCGCTGGCCGGACCCGTGTTCGCCGAAGTCAGGGCCCGCTACCCCGACATCGAGCGCCCGCGGCTCATCCACGAGGCGGTGCGCCGCATCATCGGCGCCATGGTGACCGACCTTCTGGCCGAGACCAGGGCCAGGCTGGCGGAGGCCAGGCCAGGCTCGGTGGAGGAAGTGCGGGCGCTGGGCCGGCCCCTCGCCGCCTTTTCCAACACCATGTCGGCCAACGACCGCGCCTTCAAGGAGTTCTTGTTTCCCAACATGTATCGCCATTACAAGGTCAATCGCATGACAGCCAAGGCGCGCCGCGTGGTGACCGAACTGTTCGACCTGCTGGTGGCCGATCCCAAGCTGCTCCCCGACGACTGGCGTCGGCGCAGCGACGGTCCCCACGGCCACGCGACGGCCCGGGTGGTGACCGACTACATCGCCGGCATGACCGACCGGTTCGCTCTCGACGAGCACGGGCGGCTGCTGGATCCACGGGTTAGACCATGAACGTCTTCACACATTTCCGCGACATCATCCGCTCCATCGTGATCGACCTCGGCGCCACGGGCGCGCTGCCGCAGGCCATGGACACCGGCCGGGTCACCTGCGAGCCCTGCCGCGAGGCCGGACACGGCGACATCGCCACCAACGCCGCCATGGTGCTGGCCAAGCCGGCGGCGAAGAAACCCCGCGAACTGGCGGAGATCATCGCCGCGCGCCTTCGCGCCAGCGGGGAGGTGGCGTCGGTGGACGTGGCCGGGCCGGGGTTCATCAATCTCAGGCTCTCCGACGACTTCTGGCGCGAGCGGCTGCGCGACGCCCTGCGGGCGGGGCCGGCCTATGGCGATTCGGCGCTGGGACACGGGGTCCGGGTCAACGTCGAGTACGTCTCGGCCAATCCCACCGGCCCAATGCACGTCGGTCACGGGCGCGGCGCGGTGTTCGGCGACGCCCTGGCGGCCCTTCTGGAGAAGGCCGGGTTCGACGTCACCCGCGAGTACTACGTCAACGATGCCGGCGGCCAGGTGAACGTGCTGGCGCGCTCGGTCCACCTGCGCTACCTGGAGGCCCTGGGCGAGGACGTCGGCCCGATTCCCGAGGGCTACTATCCGGGCGACTACCTGAAGCCGGTGGGCGAGGCGCTGGCCGCGCGCCATGGCGACGCCTGGCGCGGCCGTCCCGAATCCGAGTGGCTGGACCCGGTTCGTGACTTCGCCATCGCCGCGATGCTGGACACCATCCGCGAGGATCTGGCTGCCCTCGGGGTGCGGCACGCGGTGTTCTCGTCGGAGCGGGAGCTGGTGGAGGCCGGCGGCGTCGACGCCGCGCTGGTGCTCCTGGCCGGGCGGGACCTGGTCTACGAGGGGGTGCTGGAGCCGCCCAAGGGAAAGCTGCCCGACGACTGGGAGCCCCGGCCGCAGACTCTGTTCCGCTCCACCCAGTTCGGCGACGACGTGGACCGGCCCCTGCGCAAGTCGGACGGAAGCTGGACCTATTTCGCTTCCGACGTCGCCTATCACCTGGACAAGTACCGCCGGGGGTTCACCTCGCTCATCGACGTGTGGGGCGCCGACCACGGGGGCTATGTCAAGCGGGTGCAGGCGGCGGTCGAGGCCCTGACCGAGGGCAAGGCCCAGCTCGACGTCAAGCTGTGCCAGATGGTCAACCTGCTGGACCAGGGCGAGCCGGTGCGCATGTCGAAGCGGGCCGGCACCTTCGTCACCCTGCGCGACGTCATCGACAAGGTGGGCCGGGACGTGGTGCGCTTCATCATGCTGACCCGTCGCAACGACGCCCACCTGGACTTCGACTTCGCCCGGGTGACCGAACAGTCGCGGGACAATCCGGTGTTTTACGTTCAATATGCCCATGCCCGGGCGTGCTCGGTGTTCCGTCACGCGGCGGAGGCGTTTCCGGGGGTCGATCTTTCTCCGGATGCCCTGGCCGCCGGACCATTGCACCGCTTGACCGACCCGGCGGAGCTTGCTTTGATCAGGATGCTGGCGGGCTGGCCCCGCCTGGTGGAGGGCGCGGCGGAGGCCCACGAGCCGCATCGGCTGGCCTATTATCTGTACGACCTGGCCGCGGCGTTCCATGGGCTGTGGAACAAGGGCAACGACGACGCGGACCTGCGGTTCCTCAGTCCATCCGATCCCGAGGCATCCCTGGCGCGTCTGGCCCTGGTCCAGGGCATGGCCACCGTGATCGCGTCGGGGCTGTCGGTGTTTGGTGTGGAGCCGGTGAGGGAGATGCGGTGATGGCGGCGGCGGATGACGAGACCCTGAGCCCCGGTGAACGGATCGGCGGCAGCGGCGGCGGCGGCAGCTTCACGAGGCTGAGGAGCGAGGCCTTCATGGCCGACGACCCCGAGGAGTACGAGGACCGGCTGCGGTCACGGCGGCGGCCCATGGGGCTGATTCTGGGCGTGCTGATGGGCGTGAGCGTCGCCGGAGGCATCGGCTGGTACGTCTATGGCAAGCTTCCCAGGGCCCCGGAGCGGACCGCGGAGATCCCGGTCATCCGCGCCAGCGCCGACGTGGTCAAGGTCAAGCCCGACGATCCAGGCGGGATGGCCGTGCCCAACCGGGACCGGCTCATCTATCAGCAGATGGGCGAAGCCACGACGCCGACCGAGGAGGAGCACCTGCTGCCGCCGGCCGAGCGCCCGGTCGAACCTCCGGTCCAGGAGAAACTACCGCCTCCACCGCCGGTCGCCGAGGTGATGCCCCCTCCCCCCCCGCCGGCCCTGGCCGCTCCGCAGCGCATGCCGGCGCCCCCGGCCGCCAACCGGGAGGTCGCCGAGACCAACATCGCCATGCCGGCTCCGACGGTGCATGCGGCTCCACCACCCCAGCCGGTGGTCCAGGTTCCGGCGCCCGTCGCCGTCGCCGCCGTTCCCCAGCCCCAGCCCCAACCTCAGCCTCAGCCCCAGCCTCAGCTTCAGCCTCAGGTGCAGGCGCCGGCAATCCGCCAACCGCCGGCTCCCGTGTCGCAGCCTCAGGCGCAGCCGGCTCCGGCTCCCGCGCCACGTGCGCCTGTCCAGGCCACTCCGCTTCAGCCGACCCAGCCGGCGGTGGCGCCGCCGGCGATGAAGGTCGCCGCCGTGCCGCAGCCCGTCAAGCCGGCTCCCGCCCCCCCGGCTCCCGTTCCCGCCGTCGCTGCCGGTGGCGACGGGGTGAAAATCCAGCTTGGCTCCCTGCGCAGTGCCGACCTCGCCGAAAAGGCGTGGGCCACCCTGGCGACCAAGCACAAGGACGTTCTGGGATCCCTCAAGCATTCCGTGGTACAGATGGATCTGGGCGACAAGGGCGTCTGGTATCGCGTCTACGCGGGACCATTCAACGACGGGCAGGTGGCGATGACCACCTGCGAAACACTGAAAGCGCGCAGCGTGGGGTGCCTCATTGCCAAGAAATGATACCCCGGCGAAGGCCGTCATATTCGGCTGTGCCGGCACGACCCTGACCGAGGACGAACGGCGTTTCTTCGAGATCACCGACCCTCTGGGTTTCATCCTGTTCGCGCGCAACGTCGCCGACCCTGCGCAGGTGCGAGCCCTGGTGGCCGATCTGCGGGCCACGGTGGGGCGCGCCGACGCCCCCGTGCTGATCGATCAGGAGGGGGGACGGGTGCAGCGGCTTTCTCCGCCCCATTGGCGCAAGGCGCCGCCGGCCGCGGTGTTCGCCGCGGCGGCGGCCGGTAACCGCGATCGAGGCGTGGCGGCGGCACGGCTCAACGCCCGTCTTCTGGCGGAAGAGCTGAGGACGCTCGGCATCGACGTCGATTGCGCGCCGGTGCTGGACGTCCCGGTGGCGGGAGCCCACGACATCATCGGCGACCGGGCCTTCGGCCGCGAGCCCGACCTCGTGGCGCTGCTGGGACGGGCGGCCTGCGACGGGTTTCTCGACGGCGGAGTGCTGCCGGTGATCAAGCACATCCCCGGCCATGGGCGGGCGCTGGCCGACAGTCACCTGGACCTGCCGGTGGTGGACGCGGATGCCGCCCTCCTCGAGCGCATGGACTTCGCGCCCTTCCGCGCCCTGGCCGGGGCGCCGTGGGCGATGACGGCCCACGTGGTCTACACGGCCTTCGATGCGGAGCGGCCAGCCACCCTGTCGCCGACCATCATCGAGGGGGTGATCCGCGGCCGCATCGGCTTCGACGGCCTGCTCCTGACCGACGACCTGTCGATGAAGGCGCTGTCGGGAGACTTCGGCGAGCGCACGGCTCTCGCCTTTGCCGCCGGCTGCGACGTGGCCCTGCACTGCAACGGCGACCCGGCCGAGATGGCGGCCATCGCCGCCGCCGCCCCGCCCTTGAGCGATGCGGCGTTGGACCGGCTGCGGCGGGCGGAGGCCCAGCGCCGCCGGCCGGAGCCGCTCGACACCGCCGAGGCCCTGCGGACGCTCGAGGAGTGGCTGGCATGATGGAGCCCGGCGCGTGGCTGGTTCCGGGCGGGCCGCTGTTCGAGGCCTCCACCTGGATCCTGCCGGTGCTGCTGGCGGTGACGCTGCACGAGGCCGCTCATGGCTTCGCCGCCTGGTGGCTGGGGGACGACACCGCCTATCGCCTGGGCCGGGTGTCGGCCAACCCGTTGCGGCACGTGGACCCGGTCGGCACGGTGATCCTGCCGGCGGCGCTGCTGATCACCGGGGCGTCGTTCCTGTTCGGCTGGGCCAAGCCGGTGCCGGTGGACATGCGGCGGCTGCGCCATCCCCGCAGCGGCATGGTGTGGGTGGCGGCGGCCGGTCCGGGGACCAATCTGGTGCTGGCGCTGGTCTCGGCGATGCTGCTGCACACCGTAAATCTGCTGCCGGAGGCGGGGGCCGGGTGGGTCGCGTACACTCTGTTCCATTCCATCAACCTCAACCTCGTCCTCGCCGTGTTCAATCTGCTGCCGCTGCCGCCGCTGGACGGGGGACGGATCGCCGTCGGCATCCTGCCCTGGAGCCTGGCGCGCCGGCTGGCGGCGCTGGAGAAGTACGGCTTCGTCATCCTTCTTGGCCTGATCGTCGCGCTGCCCCTGCTGGGACAGCAGATGCACCAGAACTGGGACGTGCTGGGCCGCATCATCGGGCCATCGGTCCGCTCCTTGAGCGAGCTGGTCCTCTCCCTCACCGGGGTGCTGTGACCGAGGGCGCCGCCACCGACGACGCCTTCGAGGACGCCGCTCCCCCACCGGACCGGCTGACGGCGCTGGTGCTCGACATCGACGGCTTCGAGGGACCGATCGACGTGCTGCTGGCACTGGCCCGCGACCAGAAGGTGGACCTGATCCACGTGTCCATCCTCCAGCTTGCCGACCAGTTCCTGGCCTTCATCGCCGTGGCGCGGCGCAACCAGCTTGAACTGGCGGCCGACTACCTGGTGATGGCGGCCTGGCTCGCCTACCTCAAGTCGCGCCTGCTGCTGCCCGAGCCCCGCAACGACCAGGAACCGAGCGGCGCCGAGATGGCCGCCGCCCTCCAGTTCCAGCTCCGCCGCCTGGAGGCCATGCAGGAGGCCGGGCGCCAGCTCATGGCGCGGCCGCGCCTGGGCCGCGACGTGTTCGGCCGTGGCGCGCCGGAGGGGGTGGACGTGGTCACCCACGGCGTGTTCGACGTCACCCTCTACGACCTGCTGAAGGCCTATGGCGAGCACCGGCGGCGGATTTCGGTGACGACGCTGGAAATCGTGCCGACCGAGCTATACTCCATGGACGACGCCATCCGCCGCCTGACGGAGATGCTGGGCCACGTGCCCGAGTGGACCATCCTGTCCCGCTTCCTGCCCACCGGGCTGCGGGGCAGGCTGTTGCGCCGCTCGGCGCTGGCGGCGACGTTCCTCGCCTCGCTGGAGCTGGCCCGCCAGGGGCGGCTCGAGGTGCGGCAGGAGGGCGGCCCCTACTCCCCCATCTACCTGCGCAGCAGTGCCCAATGATGAGCGACGAGCCCCCTCTCCTGCGCCTCCTGGAAGCCATCCTGTTCGCCTCCCCCCACCCCCTGGATCGCCGGGCCATCGCCGCGCGGATGCCGGGTGGAGCCGACGTCGCCGGCCTGCTGGAACAGCTTCGGCGCCATTACGCGAGCCGGGGGGTCATCCTGGTGAACCACGGCGGCCTGTGGGCCTTCCGCACCGCGCCGGACCTCGCCGGGCTGCTCAAGATCGAGACCAGCGTGGAGCGCAAGCTGTCGCGGGCGGCCGTCGAGACCCTCGCCATCATCGCCTATCACCAGCCCCTCACCCGGGCCGAGATCGAGGAAATCCGGGGCGTCGCCCTGAGCAAGGGGACCCTCGACATCCTGTTCGAGGCGGGCTGGATCCGCCCGAAGGGCCGCCGGCGCACCCCCGGCCGCCCCATGACCTGGGGCACCTCCGAAGCCTTCCTCGACCACTTCACCCTGGCGAGCCTCGACGACCTACCGGGCATCGAGGACCTGAAGGCCGCCGGCCTTTTGGACGCCCGCCCGGCCCTGGCCTCCTACGGCACCGGAACTCCGGACGCCGATGAGGACGCCGAAGACGGTCAGGAATAGCCGCAGGACATAAAGAAGAGATCCGGGGGGATCGGCACGGCCGAGGCCCCCCGGATGGTCCGATCACGCCGCCCGGACGCGGGCGATGAAGCCGTCGACCTGCGACCGCAGGAGTTCCGACTGCCGGGACAGTTCTCCGGCCGCCGTCAGCACCTGGTTGGCCGAAGAGCCGGCCTCTTCCGCCGCCGTGGTGACGCCGGAGATGTTTTTCGACACCTCCTGCGTGCCGGTGGCCGCCTGCTCGACGTTGCGGGCGATTTCCTTGGTTGCCGCACCCTGTTCCTCCACCGCCGAGGCGATGGCGGAGGAGATTTCGCTGATCTCCGAGATGGTGCTGCCGATGCCCTGGATGGCGCTCACCGCCTCCTTGGTCGCGGCCTGAACGGAGGCGATCTGCTGGGAGATGTCGCCGGTGGCCTTGGCGGTCTGGTTGGCCAGGCTCTTGACCTCGTTGGCGACCACGGCGAAGCCCTTGCCGGCGTCACCCGCCCGCGCAGCCTCGATGGTGGCGTTCAGGGCCAGGAGGTTGGTCTGGCTGGCGATGTCGTTGATGAGGTTGACCACCTCGCCGATCTTGTTGGCGGCATCCGCCAGGCCCTGGACCATGTCGTTGGTATGCCTGGCCTGATCGACGGCTCCCGACGAGATTTTGGCCGCCTGCGCCACCTGGCGGGCGATCTCGCCGATGGAGGAGGAGAGTTCCTCCGCCGCCGCCGACACCGTCTGCACGTTGGCGGAGGCCTGTTCGGCCGCCGCCGCCACCGTCGTCGCCTGCCGGCTCGTCTCCTCGGAAATGGCCGACATGGAGGAGGCGGTGGCCTGCATCTCGGTCGAGGCCGACGACACCGTGTTGACCACGCCCTTGACGCTGGACTCGAAACCGTCGGCGAGGTCGTTCATTGTCTTCTTCTTCGCGATCTCCGCCTGCTTCTTCTGTTCCTCGGCCTCGGCGGCCAGGCGGTCGACCTTGATGGCGTTGTCCTTGAACACCTGCACGGCCTTGGCCATGGCGCCGATCTCGTCCCGGTTCTCGGCGGCCGGAATGGCCACGGTCTTGTCGCCGTTGGCGAGGCGAGTCATGGCCTCGGTCATGGCCTTCACCGGCCCGGTGATGCCGAAGGCGATGAGCCAGGCGAACACCAGACCCACCACCACCGAGATGGCCGAGACGGTGAGCGACGTGGCCTCGCTGCCCTCGATGGTGGCATTGGTGGCGACCTTGAGAGCGCCCATGTCCTTCTTCTCCGAGGCGACCGTCTCATTCACCAGCTTGACGATGTCGTTGCCGATGGCGGCGTTCACCTCGTTGACCAGCTTGGTGCGCTCCATGACCGCGGCCGCCATGTCGGCGAAGCCCGTCTCATATTTCCCAATCTGGGATTGTACCGCCTCCATGGCCTTGCGGTGCTTTTCGTCGGCCTCCGCCTTGATCTGCTCGGCCAGGATCTTTTTCAGGGTGCCGATCTGCTCCTTGAAGGTATCGACCAGCTTGGTGTCGGCGTTGGCCACGAATCGCAGGGCATTGAGGCGGGCCAGCATGAGCTGTTCCTGGGCCTTGCCGCCATACGCCGCCGTTTCCCAGTCCTTGTCCACGGTGGCGCCATCGATGAGTTGGGTGAGCCCCTTGCGCATCTCAGAGCCCACCGGATTGAGGATGTCGGCCAGCAGCTTGTCGCCCTTCGTACGCAGGTCCACCACCTTGGCGCGATTGGCCTTGTACTGGCCGAGCAGGTCCCTGATGCGCTTCAAGTTGGCGAGTCGCTCGGCGTTCCTGGTCTTGGCGATCGCCTCGTCCACGTCCTTCTCGAGCGTGACTTCCAGTTCTCCCGCCCGCCTGGCGTAGTTTTCCTGCCCCGTCAGGGCATAGCCCAGCATGTTGCGGCGCAGGCCGGTGATGTTGCGATCGATGGTGAGGTTGCGCTCGACGTTGTCGGCGTCATGAGCGAAATCGTCGAACTCGGTGTTGGCTTCGGAAAGACCACGGTACCCGACGACCGAGACCGTGACGAGAAGTGCCAGTATCACCAGGAAGCCGGCGTATATGCGGGTGCCGACCCTGACCTGTCCCATTGCGGATTGGATGCTCATGCCTCTCTCCCCATTTATTATAGCTTGACGCCTTGGATGAACTCCCGTCCCCTCGCGGATATCCCGATCCGCACATCCCCACGGTAGAGTAGCGCATTCCAAAAGGTAAGCATATGGAAAGAATGCCAGAGCACGTTAGACTGGCGAGTTCCGTTGCGCACACCACTGACGCCCATGGCGATAAGGGCACGCAAGCACGCAAAAAGGGAGCCAAACAGGCCCCTCAGAACACCATGTACAGGAATGGCGCGGTGTTGGCGCCCCGGTGGAGCACGATCAGCAGCGCCACGGCACCCCACACCGCCACCGCCGGCAGGAACACGGCCTGACGCCAGAACGGGCGGGGCGTGGCTGCGGCCGGAAGCTGCGGCGAGGGCAGGCATGGCCCGAGGTCGGCGAGCCACTGCAGGCTGTTGGGCAGGACCCACACCGCCGCCAGAAGGCCGCCGATCCAGGCCAGGGCGTGGCCGTCCAGCAACGGTGGCGCCAGGCCCTCCAGTCCCCGGAGGCCGGCCATGCCCGCCAGCACGCCGGAGGCTTCGGTGAAGCTGGCGGCGCGGAAGAACACCCAGGCGACCGCCACCGCCACCACGGTCAGAAGGCAGCTCAGGGCGCTGCGCAGCCCCGACGCGGCCAGCCGCTTGCCCGCGGTCCGCCGCCAGAAATGGTACACCGCCAGATAGACGCCGTGCAGCGCGCCCCAGGTGACGAAGGTCCATCCGGCGCCATGCCACAGCCCACCCAGCATCATGGTGGTCACCAGGGCCGACACGTGGCGCACCTGGCCCCTGCGGTTGCCGCCGAGGGAGATGTAGAGATAGTCCCGCAGGAACCGCGACAGGCTGACGTGCCAGCGCTGCCAGAACTCGCTGATGCTGGTGGCCCGGTAGGGCGACAGGAAATTGGCCGGAAGCCGGATGCCCACCAGCCGCGCCGACCCGATGGCCATGTCCGAGAGGCCGGAGAAGTCGAAGTAGATCTGCAGGGTATAGGCCAGCGCTCCCCCCCAGGCATCGACGGCGCCGACGCGGCCGGAGGCCTGGAACACCGAATCGGCGAGGGGAGCCAGGCCGTCGGCCAGCCCCACCTTCTTGAACAGGCCGAGGGCCAGCAGGGCCACGCCGACGCCAAGGTCGCGACGGTCGATGCGAAAGGCTCCGGGGGCGGCGAACTGGGGTGGCGTCTCACCGGCACGGACGATGGGGCCGGCCAGGAGCTGGGGGAAGAAGGCGACGAACAGCCCGAAATCAAGGGGCGACAGCCGCACCGCCCGCCCGGCCCGGCAGTCCACCAGCCAGGCGATCTGCTGGAAGACGAGGAAGGAAATGGCGAGCGGCAGGGCGACGGCGCTTACCTCCACTTTCTGACCGCCGAGGCCGGCGACGATGCCGGCGAAGAAGCCCATGTACTTGAACCAGCCCAGCACCGCGAGGTCGAGGGCGATGCCAAGGGCCAGCAGTCCGCGAGAGGGAGCCGCCGCGAGCCGCACCCCCAGGGCATAGTTGACCGCCATGCCCGCCAGCAGCAGCGCCACCATGGCCGGATCGTGCCAGCCATAGAACACCAGGGAGGCGGCGATCAGCACCGCCATGGCCGCCCGTGCCCCGCCGAGCCGCACGGCCGCCGCCGTCGCCACGACGACCAGCGGCAGGAACACGAACAGGTACTCGGCCGAGGCGAACAGCATGGGACTCAGAGCCTGAATATGTATTCGGAAACGTTACTCCCTCTCCCCCTCGAGGGGCTACCGTATGCACACAAGTTTCCAGCAAACTTAAGCCCTCCCCCTCGATGGGGGAGGGTTTGGGTGGGGGTGGCCGCGAAACGCGCACAGACAGAATAATATTCGCACAAAAGATGAATTATCTGGCTCATCCCGACGCACCTACGTGCTGAACCATCACCCCCACCCAACCCTCCCCCATCAAGGGGGAGGGCTTTATTGGCGGGAAACGGATAGTTTCTACAGCGAACACCCTACAGCCAAGTCTGCCCAAACTTGTGCGCATACGGTAGCCCCCCTGAAGGGGGGGGAGAGGGCTTCTGTTCTTCATGGAGTCGGTTCATTTCCACCCCCCCAGCGGCGGCGCACCCGGTCCGCCAGCAACCGGGCCGCCAGGTCGTGGCCGGACGGGCGCCAGTGGCCGTCGTTGGCGAAGTGATAGGCGAGCGGGCGCCCCGACGACTCCATCGCCGGTCGCATGTCCACCGCCTCGATGCCCCGGGCGACCAGGGCGGCGACCAGGGCGGCGTGGCGCTTCTCCTCCTCGCCGGTATCGGCGCCATGCCACAGCGCCCGCGACGGCACGATCAGCGCCAGCGTGTCGTAGCGGGAGGCCAGTGTGGCCAGCCGGTCGGCCGTGGACTCCACCACTTCGGCGGAGAAGGCCCGGTGGTGGATGCCCTCCAGGTTGGGCGTCACCAGGCCAAGACGCACCGCGATCCCCGCCAGCGCCGGAGCCTCGTGCACCTGCCGCGTCAGGGCGAAGTAGAGCGTCGAGTTGTCCCTGAGCCAGACCTTGAGCCGGTAGAGGCGCGACCCATTGTCCGTCTTTGGCGTGGCGGCAGGAGCGAGCGCCGGCGTGGCCTGTGGGCCATAGACCCTCAGGCCCATTTCCATGGTGAGGCCAACCACCACATGCCCGAACCGGCCGCCCAGACTTCGGGCGTGCTCCAACAACTTCTCGAAGCCGTCGAGATCGGTCGGGATCGAAATGTTGTAGACGGTGCGGCCGGTCACGGCGGCGAGACGGTTCGAGGTCCGCTCCTCCTCCTCGACGCCCCACCCCAGCATGAAGGAGTCGCCCACCAGCACGATGTCCCGGGGACCCGACAGGGCGACGTCCCCGGCATCGCGGAAGCCATGGCGGTTGAAGCGGACGGCGACGTTGAAATCGCCGGTGTTCTTGACCTGGCGAAGGGTGACGTCGCGCGGCCCCAGGGTGGGGGCATCCCCCCGGCCGGCCTCGAAGCGGATCTGGCGCGTCGGGTCGATGTCGGGAAGTGCCGTCCGCGCCGCCATCTCGCCCACGACCAGCGCCGCCGCGACCACCCCGGCACCGACCAGAAACCGCAAAGCCCCGCCGCGCGTAAGTCCGCTCATGGTCTCAGAGGCTGAAGGTGATCCCGGCGTGGCCGGGCCGTCGTCGTGGTAGGCCATCGTCGTGGTAGGGGTGGCGAGACTCGAACTCGCAAGGCATCGCTGCCACTGGATTTTGAGTCCAGCGTGTCTACCAGTTCCACCACACCCCCGGCGACCGGCGATATTCTTACCACATTATCCGCCGATGTCCATATCATGCTCCCGTCCCGCCGACGAGTGGGAAGCGATGCGTTGTCAGTCCGGTGTTGCCATGGATCATCTTGACGACCGGCCCTATCCCATACTGCGACTGTTCGATCGGCGCGTTCTGCCGGCGTTGGTCCTGTCGGCCGTGATCCTGGTGGTAACCACCTGGTTCGGGGTGAGGGTCCTTGAACTCAAGGTCTACATGGAGACCACCTCCCGCCGCTCCGCGGCCATCGCCGAGCTGGCCCACGATCTGGCGCCCGAAGCCTGGGCCGCCCTGGTGGCCTCCAGCGATCCGCGTCGGGTGTACGAGGCCAAGGGCGGCAAACTGCTCGCCGAGATCCTGTCCAGCGTCACCGACGACGGCCACATCTCCCGGCTCAAGATCTTCACCAGCGAGGGATTGGCCATCTACTCGACGAAGCCGAAGGAAATCGGCGTCCGGGAGGAGAACGAGCTGCTGACCCGGGTCTTTGAAACCAACCAGTCGGAAATCGAGACCACGGTGGCCGATGGCCTGACCTATTACGAGATCTACACGCCGGTGACCATCCGAAATGGCCGGAGGGTCGTGTTCGAGACTTACGAGCCGGCCAGCGTCCTCGATGATCTGATCCTCAAAAGTTTCGTCCTGCCGGCGGCAATCTCCATGGTGGTTCTGGTGGCGCTCGGGATATGGACGCGCCGGCTGGTGCGGGGCGCCCAGGCCGACATCGACCAGCGCGTCGACGGGCAGATGGCGCTGCGCCGGCAACTGGAGCGCTTCGTGTCGATCAGTGCCGCGGGCGCCGCCCGCATGGCCCCCGATGGCACCATTCCCTCGGTGCGGGTCAACGTGACGCTGTTCTATTCCGACGTCCGGGACTTCTCGAGCCTCGCCGAGTTCCAGCCGCCGAGCGCCACCGTCGATTTCCTCAACCGGCTGATGACCATGCAGGTGGAGGTGATCCGCCGCCATGGCGGCGACGTGGACAAGATGATCGGCGACGCCCTGCTGGCCCGCTTCGAGGGCGGCGACCGCGAGGCGCGGGCGATCCGGGCCGCCCAGGACATCCTCACCGAAATGGCGGCGACGCCCCTCGTCCGGGGGGTAGGGGTCGGAGTCTATGACGGCGAGGTCATCCTGGGGGCCATCGGCCATGTGGACCGGCAGGACTTCACCGTCATCGGCGACAGCGTCAACATCGCCGCACGCCTGTGTTCCCTGGCCGGAGAGGGGGAACTGGTGGTGGACGAGCTTGCCCTGCGCCGCTCCGGCCTGCCCGCCGAGGGCTTCCTGGCCGCCGAGGAACAGAAGGTCAAAGGGCGGGTGGCCATGGTGTCGATTCGCCGCTGGCGACTGCCGTGACGGAAATCTGAGAGAAATTCTGACCAGGATCACTTCTTGGAAGCGTTCTTGGCCAGCATCGCCGCAACCTCGGCCTGCGACAGCGCGGCCCGTTCCGCCTGTTCCCTGGCACTGGCCGCTTCGGCCTGGGCGGCAAGCTGCTTGGCGCGCGCAGCCTCCGCATCCGCCTGGGCGGCAAGCTGCCTGTTGCGCTCCGCCTGTGCCTTGGCCTTCTGGACGGCAAGCTCCCTGGCCACGTCGGCTTCGGCCTGGACTCTCAGGGCTTCCATGGCCTCTCTGGCGGCAGCCTCGGCGGCGAGTCGGTCGGCCTCGCGACGCTTCGGTGATATTTCCGTCTGGTGGCGGCGGCGGTCGGGACCAAAATACTCGGCCGTGCGAACGAAATCCCGCGGCGTGTCGATGATGGAATGGATGCGACGATAAAGCGACGTCGCGGAAATCGGCTTGACCAGAAATTCGGTGATGCCGGAGTCCCGCGCCATCACCACCACCCGCGCCTCGGCCATGGCGGTCGCCATGATGATGGGCACGAAGGGATTCTGGATCTCCTTCCCCCGCCGCACCACCTTCGTGAACTCGATGCCATCCATCGGCGTCGTCACCAGTTCGGTGATCACGATATCGGGGCGGAAGGAGTTCAGCAGCGAAACGGCGGCGACGGAGTTGTCACTCGACTCGAAATCCCGGGCGCCCAAGGCACGCAGCACCGTTTTGAACAGGAACTGCATGTGCTTGTTGGGGTCGATGATCAGAAACTTCAGATTTTCGATACTGTAGGCTCTCACCGGGAGTCCCAAAGGGTCATGAAATAGAAGAATCCACCGAAAAAGACCGTCGCGCCACGCACGCACCCACTCGCATTCGGCACAGGCCCCTGCCCGAACGACAGGGTGAGCCTATATTACCTTCGGCGTGATAGACAATGGAAAAATATCAATGCGCAACCGGCTCGGGCATGGGACTCACCCCAGGCGTCGCTCGGCCAGGGCATGCCGCAGCACTTGGTAGGCGCCACTCAGGGCCAGGGCAGCCATGATGCCCGCCACGGCGAAATCGGGCCACCCGGCGCCGGTGGCGAAGACACCGCTCGCCGCGCCAAGGACCGCCAGATTGCCGATGACGTCGTTGCGCGAGCAGATCCATACTGAACGCATGTTGCTGTCGCCCTCGCGGAAGGCATAGAGCAGGCTGGCGACCACCGCGTTGGCGACAAGGGCGGCGACTCCGACGCCCCCCATGACCTCCGCTTCCGGCACCGTGCCGACCAGGGCATGATGGATGGTGCTGCCCACCACCCACAGCCCGAAGGCTCCCATGGTCGCCCCCTTGACCAGCGAGGCCGCCGCCCGATGCCGGAGCGCCATGCCGAGCACCAGCAGGCTGAGGGCATAGTTCGCCGCGTCGCCCAGAAAATCGAGGGCATCGGCCTGCAGTGACGACGATCCCGCCGCCAGGCCGGCGACGACCTCGACGACGAACATGGCGGCGTTGATCGCCAGAGCCACCCACAATGCCTTGCGAAAACGGGCGGTGCCTTCGGCCGAGCCATGGCATCCCCCCGCACAGCAGTTCACACCCATGTTTCTATTCTCTCCCTGGCTCTGGCGCGACGTCGCGGGCAGCATGGACCCTGTGCCCCTCCCTCGTCAAAGAGGATCACGACGGCTGGTCTACGGCTTCCACCTCTTTCTTCCTTACCTCCTCCAGAACCAGCCGCGCCGCCCTCCGGCTCGGGCTGTCCCCCGCCTGGCCCAGTGTCGCCAGCGCCTCGCGGACTCCGTCCCGTTGTGTCGCGCGGGCCGACCCGTCGTCGAGGAGACGCGTCACCGCCTCCGCCAGCAGGTCGGGACGGCAGCGCTCCTGGATCAGTTCCGGCACCACCTCGCGATCGAGGATCAGGTTGATCAGGTTGGCGTAGCGGATCCGGGCCACCCGGCGGAACAGCCAGGCGGTGAGGGGCGCCACCCGATAGGTGATGACCGTCGGCACCTCGGCCAGCGCCAGCTCCAGCGCCACGGTCCCCGATGCCGCAAGGGCCGCGTCGGCCGCGGCGAAGGCGTCGTAGCGCTCCGCCGCCCCCTGGACCACCGCCACCGGCACCGGCCAGCCGGCGACCGCCGCCCGGACCGGCTCGGCCACCGTCGCCACCGTCGGCACCACCACCGCCAGCCCAGGACGCCCGCGTTTCAGGGCCTCCACCACTTGCCGGAACACCGGCAGCAGGCGGGAGGTTTCGCCACGGCGGCTGCCGGGCAGCAGGCACACCAGCGGCGCGGTCGGGTCGATGCCGTGTCGCGCCCGGAACGCCGGACCGTCGCCCCGGTCGGCGCCGCTCTCGATCACCGGATGACCGACATGGGTGGTGGCCAGGCCGTGGGCGATGAAGTAGGGCGGCTCGTTGGGCAGGAGGGTCATCAGGTGGTCGACCACCTGGGCCAGGTGAGCGGCCCGGTGCTCGCGCCACGCCCACACCATGGGCGCCACGTAGTGAATCTGCACCGTGGGCGGCCCGCCCTCGCGGATGGCCCTGGCGACGCGCCCGGTGAAGCCCCACGAGTCGATGGTCACCACCGCCGCAGGCCGCAGCATCCGAATGTCGGCCACCGTCTGCCGCACCCGCCGCAGCACCATCGGAATGCGCGGCAGCACCTCCACCAGCCCCATGACCGCGATGTCACCAAGGTCGAACAGGCTCGCCAGCCCCTCGGCCGTCATCGCCTCGCCGCCGACACCGGCAAAGCGAACCCGCCCGCCGGTCTCCTCCTTCAGGGCCGCCATCAGCCGACCGCCCAGAAGGTCCCCCGATGGCTCGCCGGCGATGATGTAGATGAGGGGGGCCTCGCTTTCCCCGCCACTCATGGCAGTCCGTCCGCGTCCAGCCCCACCACGAACAGACCAAGGGCATCCGCCCGTGCCGCCACCGCGTCGCCGTCGATCACCAGGGCCGCCCCGGCCTCCACCGCGATGCCGCGCAGCCCGGCCGCCGCCGCCGCCTCCACAGTCGCCACGCCGATGGTGGGAAGGTCGGCCCGCCGCTCCTGCCCGGGCTTGGCGACCTTGACCAGGACACCGCCCAGCCCCTCGCGGGCCAGGGCCCGGCAGCGCGACAGCATGGCGTCCGTCCCCTCCACCGCCTCCACCGCCAGCACCACCCCCTGCTGCACGACGGCCCCCTGGCCCACGTCAAGGGCGCCGAGACCGCGCGCCACGACGACGCCGCGACGGATGTCGGCCAGGGCGTCGGCATCGGGACCGAGGCGTCCATAGGCACCGGCCCGCGCCGCCACGTTGCTGAGAATCTGGTCCACCCCCACCACGCGGAAGCCCTCCAGCTCCAGTTCCCGGGCCACCGCCGACAGCAGGCCGTCGTCTCCGAAGGCCTTCAGCCCTATCTTGGCGAAGAAGCGGACGGTGCGCAGATCGGGACGCAGCTCCACCAGACTTGGGCGCCGCACCGCGCCGGCCATCACCAGATCGGCGACGCCGTTCCGCCGCAGGTGCTCGAGGCCGGTCCCCGCGGCGCCGAGGCGAATCCAGGCATGGGGAGTCCCATCCGCCGTCAGCGCCGGATCGGCATGACCCTCGAGGGCCAGGACGAAGACCGGTCGGCCCTCGGCATGGCACGCGGCGACGATGCGGGCCGGCAGTTCGCCCGAGCCCGCCACCACCCCAAGCCTCGGCTTCGGATCAGGAGGCATTCTCCATCTTGGGCTGGCAGATGGCCCGGCTGGAGTCGACGCGGATGAAGGCGACGATCTCCATCACCGGCGGATTGTCCTGAAACAGGTTGGCGACATCGGCCAGCCGCTCGGCCATGGTGCCCTCCTGGGCGAACAGCAGGCGATAGGCATTGCGCAAGGTGTGGATGTCGTCGCGGGAAAACTCCCGCCGCTTCAGGCCGACGATGTTGAGGCCCTGCAGCCGCGCCCGGTTGCCCAGCACCGAGCCGAAGGGAATGACGTCGTTCTCCACCCCCGACATGCCGCCCACCATGGCGTGGTGGCCGATGCGCACGAACTGATGCACCGCCGACAGGCCGCCCAGGATGGCGAAGTCGCCGACCTCCACATGGCCGGCGAGGGTCGCGTTGTTGGCCATGATCACGTGGTTGCCGACGTGGCAGTCGTGGGCGACGTGGGAGTTGACCATGAACAGGCAGTTGTTGCCGACCCGTGTCACCAGCCCACCGCCGGCGGTCCCCGGGTTCATGGTGACGTGCTCGCGGATGACGTTGCCGGAGCCGATGATCAGTTCCGATGGCTCGCCCCGGTACTTGAGGTCCTGAGGCTGATGGCCGATGGAGGCGAAGGGGAAGATGCGGGTGTTCCCGCCGATGGTGGTGCGGCCGGCGACGACCACGTGCGACACCAGCTCGACGCCGTCGGCCAGCTCCACGTCCGGACCGACGACGCAATAGGGACCGATGGTGACGGACGGAGCGATCCGCGCCGCACCATCGACCAGGGCAGTGGGATGTATATTGGTCATCACGCGTCCATGATCATGGCGGAATAGGTGGCGTCGGCCACCAGGACGTCATCCACCTTGGCCTCTCCCCGGAACTTCCAGACGTTGCCGCGGTTGCGTTCCTTGAAGACGTTGAGATGGAGCACATCCCCCGGCACCACCGGCCGGCGGAAGTGGGCGCCGCCGATGCTCATGAAGTAGACCAGCTTGCCCTCCGCCCCCGGCCCCAGGGTCTCGACCACCAGGACGCCGGCCGTCTGGGCCATCGCCTCGATGATCAGCACCCCCGGCATGATGGGACGCGCGGGAAAATGCCCCTGGAAGTAGGGCTCGCCGATCGAGACGTTCTTGATGCCGACCGCGCTGACGTTCGGAATGACGTCCACCACCCGGTCCACCATCAGGAACGGATAGCGGTGGGGTATCATCCGCATGACGCGATTGATGTCGATGACCGTCCGTGCCTCTGTCTCCGCTCTCGTGTCCATCGGTAGTCAGTCCTTGCCTTCCGATTCGCGCCCGGTCCGTCGCTTCGCCATCCGTTCGAGGACAGCCATCTGTCGCCAGAACTCCTTGACGGGGAGTGCGGGGCTGCCCATCACCGTTCCGCCGGCCGGCACGTCCCGCATGACCCCCGCCTGGGCGCCGATTCTGGCGCCGGCGCCGATGGAGAGGTGACCCGTCAAGCCAGCCTGCCCGCCCATGGCGGCGAAGTCGCCCACCTTGGTGCTACCGGAAATGCCCACCTGGGCGACGACGACGCAGCCCCTGCCCAGTTCGACGTTGTGCCCGATCTGGACGAGATTATCAATCCTGCACCCGGTGCCTATGACCGTATCGGGACCGGCGCCGCGGTCGATGGTGCTGTTGGCGCCGATTTCGACGTCGTCGCCGACGATGACCCGTCCGAGCTGCGGCACCTTGACGTGCCCGCCGGGACCCATGGCGAAGCCGAAACCGTCCTGGCCAATGCGCGCCCCCGGATAGATCAGGACGCGGTTGCCGAGAATGCAGTGGCTGAGCGAGGAATTCGGCCCGATCACGCAGTCGTCGCCGATGACGACCCCGGCGGCGATCACCGCGTTGGCGGCGATGCGACAGCGCCGGCCGATCTCGACCCGGGGACCGATCACCGCTCCGGCCGCAACACTGGTGCCCTCGCCCAGCACCGCCGAGTCGTCCACCACCGCCGCCGGGTCGATCCGACCATCGGCCGCCGGCTCGGGGTAGAAGGCCTGGGCCACCAGGGCATAGGTGCGATAGGGCTCGGGCGACAAAAGGAGGCGCATTCCCGTCGGTGCCCGGGCCGCCAGGGTGGGATGGACGATGCAGGCGCCGGCGCGACTCGCCGCGAAGAGATCGACGTACTTCCGGTTGTCGAGGAAGCTGACATCGTCCGGACCGGCCCGGTCGAGGGGGGCGACGTCGCGGATCAGCGCCTCTCCATCCACGCCCGCCGCCAGCTCCGCGCCGCCGATGTTGGCGATGTGCGCCAGGGTGAACGGGCCGGCCAGCGAGAAGAAGCGGGGATCGGCCATCGCTAATTCCCCGTCGGCGTGGCGGCGGCCCCCGCCTTCAACGGGTCTTTGAGGGTGATCTTCGGGAGAATCTTGTTCAGCCGCTCCATGGCGGGCTCGGTGATGTCGAACTTGCTGTCGAACATGAACAGCTGGGTCTGGTGGAGAATCAGGGTCAGCCCCCGGTCCTTGGCCAGGGCCTGGGTCACCTCGATCAGCTTGCTGTCGACCTCCTCCAGCGCCTCGGTGGTCACCTTCTCCACCCCGCGGCGGCGCACCTCCACCGAGTGCTGGAACTCGGAGAACCGCTTGCGCAGGGCGTTCTGCTTCTCGGTGAAGGCGTCGCCCGACAGGAGCGTGCGCTGACGCGCGAGTTCCTGGTCCGCATCACGCAGTTCCTTTTCCTGCTTGGCGGCCTCGGCCTGATAGGCGTTGAGGAACTGCTCCCGCTGCTTGACCACCGACTTGCCGGAGATGGACTCGCGGAGAATCCGCTGCATGTCGATGACGCCAACCTTCAGCGCCACCGCCGAGTCGGGCGTTTCGGCGCGAGCCGGTGCGAGGAACGCCGACGGCAGGACTGCAAAGAGCGCAAGAGCCAGAGCCAGGGTGGCGACCACCCGGAGCCAGCCCCGCGCGGGCCCGTTCCTCATCAGAACCTCGTACCGAAATTGAAGCGGAAGAATTCCTTCTGGTCGAACGCCTCGGAGGCGAGCGGCAGGGCGAGATCGATGCTGAGCGGTCCCATGGGCGACTTCCAGGTTATCCCCGTGCCCAGGGAGACGCGGACCTTCTGCGAGGTTTCGACCTTCGTGCTGTCGATCTTGTCCGGATTGCCGAGGGTGCCGAAATCCGAGAACAGCTTGCCGCTCATCCCCAGTTCCCGCGGCAGCCCGAGGGGAAAGCTCATTTCCACCGAGCCGGAGGCGAGCCAGTTGCCGCCGAGGGAGTCGCGGCTCTCCTTGTCGCGGGCGCCGACGCCCGCCGCCGCGAAGCCGCGCAGGTTGTCCCCACCCAGGAAATAGCGCTCGTTGATACGCACCTTCTTGCCGAGGCCGACGATGTGGCCGCCATCGGCGCTGACCTTCAGCACCCACTGGTCGGCGACGGGATAGTAGTACGCCCCGCCAATGCTGGAGCGCACGAATTCCTCGGTCCCGCCCAGCCCCGCGTACTCGTTGCCCAGGCGCACGACGTGGCCCTCGCTCGGGTTGACCCGGCTGTCGCGACGGTCATAGATCAGGGCATGGCCGACCGAGGACACGGTGGCCTTCCCGGCCTGCTCGCGGATGTAGGTCGAAGCGCCGTCCTTCACGTTGCTGACGGTGTCCGTTTTCAGGGTATAGTTGAAACTGTGCCGCAGAGGCTCGACGTAACTGAACCCGGCGCGCACCGCTCCGCCGACCGTCTTGACGCTGTAGGAGCTTTCCTTCTGGAGATTGCGCTCGATGGCGAAGGCGTCGACGCCCGCCGCCAGTTCGCGGTCGAACAGGTAGGGCTCGGTGAAGCTGAAATCCAGCTGGTTGCGCCGCTGTCCGACCGACAGCGCCGTCTTCAGGTCCTGTCCGCGGCCGAGAAGGTTGCGCTCGCGCAGGCCGATCTCGAACATGGCGCCACCGGTGGTGGACCAGCCGACACCGAACGACAACTCACCGGTGGACTTTTCCTCGACGTGGATCTTGACGACGGTGCGGTCGGGCGCCGTCTCCGACGGGACGTTGGAAATCTCCGCCTTGTCGAAGAAGTCCAGATCCTCCACCCGCTGGCGGGAACGCCGCAGCTTGGCGGCGTTGAAGGCGTCGCCCTCCACCAGGCGGAATTCGCGGCGGATCACCTTGTCGAGGGTGCGGACGTTGCCGGTGATGTCGATGCGCTCCACGTAGACCCGCGGGCCTTCCTGGATGTCGAAGACGATGTCGACGGTATGCTTCTGCCGGTCCCGGTTGACGCGCGGGCGCACGTCAACGAAGGCATAGCCGAGCTGTCCGGCCCGTTCGGTCAGGTTCTGAACGCTTTTCTCGACCTCGTCGGCGTTGTACCAGGCATCCTTTTCGGCCGTGATTTCCTTCGACAGGTCCTGGCCCTTGAAGTCGGGCAGGGCTGCCTCGACGCTGATGTTGCCGAAGCGGTAGCGCTCACCCTCCTCGATGGAGAAGGTGATGTAGAACCCCTCCTTGTCGGGGGTCAGCTCGGCCACCGCCGACGCCACCCGGAAGTCGGCGTAGCCATGCTTCAGGTAGAAGCGGCGCAGCAGTTCCCGGTCGAAGGTCAGGCGATCCGGATCATAGGTGTCCGCCGACGAGAAGAACCGGTACCAGCGCTCTTCGCGCGTGGCGATCACCTCGGCCAGCGTCGCCTCGCTGTAGCGCTTGTTGCCGACGAAGTTGACCCGGCGCACGTAGGTCGAGGGGCCTTCGTTGATCTCAAACACCAGGTCGACGCGGTTCTGTTCGCGCTCGATCACCTTGGGCTCGACGGTGGCGGCGAAGCGGCCGCGGCGGCGATAAAGGTCGATGATGCGCTGGACGTCGCTCTGCACCTTGGTGCGGGTGTAGACGACCCGCGGCTTGAGCTGGATCTCCTGGCTCAGCGCATCCTCCTTGATGCGCTTGTTCCCCTCGAAGGCGATGCGGTTGATGATCGGGTTCTCGACCACCTTGACCAGCAGCCGATTGCCGTCGCGGCGCAGGGTCACGTCGGCGAACAGGCCGGTGGCGAACAGGCTTTTCAGCGACCGGTCGACCCGCTCGGGATCGAAGCGGTCGCCCTCCTGGATGAGCATGTAGGTCCGGACCGTCTCCGGCTCGATGCGCTTGTTGCCCTCGATGACGACCTCTTTCACGGTCTCGCCATCCTGGGCCGTCGCGGGCGGCGCCCACAGCGCGGCCATGACGATGCACAGGCACAACGCCAGCGTTCGGATATAGCCGATCACCCTCTCCCCCCGAACCAAAGCCCCCACTCAGACCCCACCTCCGCCGGAGTCGGCGGGCCGCTACGACACGAGACCGACCAGGAAATCCCATACCTTGAGCTGGATGAGATCGTTCCAGGTCGCGAAGACCATCAAGGCGAATACCAGAACCAGACCGATCCGCAAACCATATTCTTGCGTCCGCTCCGTGAGCGGTCGCCCCCGCGCCGCCTCGACAGAGTAGAACAGCAGATGGCCGCCGTCCAGCATGGGAATGGGAAACAGGTTGATCAGCCCCAGATTGACCGACAGGATGGCGATGAACATGACGAAGTTGATCCAGCCGGTCTGGGCCGCCTGGCCGGAGAACTGGGCGATGCGCAGCGGCCCGCCCAGTTCGTCGGTACCCCGGGTTCCGGCGATCATCTGGCCGACGGCCACCAGCGTCGCCTCCACCACCGTATAGGTCTGGCGCACGGACTCCACCACGGCGGACAGTGGACCATGGCGGACCATCGCCTGCTCCACCCGGCTGACGCTGAGGCCAAGAAGGGGGATGCGGCGGGAATTGCCGAAATTGTCGGTGGTCTCGGAGATCCGGGGGGCGACGGCGATGGTCACCGGGGCCTCTCCCCGCGACACCACGACGGTCAGGGTCCGGCCGTTGGAAAGCTGGACGATGCGCTGGATGTCGGTGAAGCGCTCGATGCCCGCGCCGTCGATGGACACCACGCGGTCACCCACCTGGAAGCCGGCGGCGGCGGCGGCGCTGTCGGGGATCACCTCGCCAACCACCGGCGGCGTGGTGGGCTGGCCGACGGTCATGAACATCAGGGCGAAGACCAGGACCGCGAAGGCGAAGTTGGTCAGCGGACCGGCGGCGACGATGGCCATCCGCTGCCACACCCGCTTGCCGTGAAAGGACACCGCCAGTTCCTCGGGCGTCATCTCCCGCGGCTCCTGCGTCGCGCTGGTGGCGTCGGCGTCGCCGAACATTTTCACATAGCCGCCGAGGGGAATGAGACACACCTTCCAGCGGGTTCCGTTGCGATCGGTGCGGCCGAACAGCTCGGTGCCGAAGCCGATGGAGAACACCTCCACCCGCACGCCGTTCCACCGCGCCACCAGGAAGTGGCCGAACTCATGCACGAAGACCACGACCGAGAGAATGACGAGGAAGGGCAGGACGTACTCCCAGAACCAGATCAGAACATCCATTTTCCTGTGGTTCCCTTCATGGGGACCGCCCCCGTGCGGTCCGACGTGTCCTGCGACACACGAAATCCCCTGAATTACGAGCGGAAGGCGGCGGCGATGCGGCGCGCCTCGGCATCCACGTCCATGACGTCGTCCAGGCCGGCCACCCGCATCCCCGGCATGGCCCCAAGGGCGTGGTCCACGACGTCGGCGATGTCGAGGAAGCCGATTTCGGCCGAAAGGAACCTCTCCACGGCCACTTCGTTGGCCGCGTTGAAGATTGTAGGGGCGGCACCACCGCTTTGCAAGGCCTGGCGGGCCAGACGCAGGGCGGGAAAGCGCTGCACGTCGGGCACCTCGAAGGTCAGGCTGCCGATCGCCGCCAGATCGAGCCGCGCCGACGGCGCCGGCATGCGGTCCGGCCACCCGAGGGCGAAGGCGATGGGCGTGCGCATGTCCGGCGAACCAAGCTGCGCCAGCACCGAGCCGTCGATGTAGGCCACGAGGCTGTGAACCACCGACTGCGGGTGGACCAGGATGTCGATGCGGCTTTCCGGCATGCCGAACAGGTGGTGGGCTTCGATCAGTTCCAGGCCCTTGTTCATCATCGTGGCCGAGTCCACCGAGATCTTGGCGCCCATGCTCCAGTTGGGGTGGGCCACCGCCTGGGCCGGGGTGACGGAGGCCATGGACCGGCGGTCGAGAGTCCGGAACGGTCCGCCCGAGGCGGTGAGGATGAGCCGCTCAACGGACTCGCGACGATCGGTCTCCAGCACCTGGAAGATGGCGCTGTGCTCCGAGTCGACCGGCAGCAGGGTCGCCCCGGCCCGCGCCACCTCGGCCATGACCAGATCGCCGGCGCACACCAGAGTCTCCTTGTTGGCCAGCGCGACGATGGCGCCCCGGCGGATGGCGGCGACCGTCGGCCGCAGGCCGGCCGCGCCGACGATGGCGGCCATGACCCAGTCGGCCGGCCGCTCCGCGGCCTCGACGATCGCCGCCGCCCCGGCCGCGACCTCGATTCCCGTGCCGGCCAGGGCCGTCTGCAGCGCGCCATAGCCCATGGGGTCGGCCAGAGCCACGAAGCGGGGCTTCAGCGCCCGCGCCTGTTCCGCCAGCCGCTCGACGTTGGAGTGGGCCGTCAGCGCCTCCACCCGGAAGCGCTGGGGGTGGCGGGCCACCAGATCGACGGTGTTCCGCCCGATGGACCCGGTGGAGCCGAGGATGGTCACCGACCGGGGAACCGCCCCGGCTGGAGCCGATGACGCGGCCGTCGATGGGGACGCCATGACCCGCCTCACCGCCACACCATGATGCCGCCCCCCTGGAGCCACACCACGGCGGCCACCAGCGGCGCGGCGGTGAGAAGGCCGTCGACGCGGTCGAGCACCCCTCCGTGACCGGGAATGATCGAGCCCGAGTCCTTGACGTCGAACCGACGCTTGACCCAGGACTCCAGGAGATCTCCCACCTGGGAGACCACCGACGTCACCGCGCTCGCCAGCGCCAGGAGCCCCGGCCGCAGGTCGAGAAGCACCGCCGCCACCAGCCCGACCACCACCGCCGCCACCAGGCCGCCGACGGCTCCCGACCAGGTTTTTTTCGGGCTGATGCGCGGGGCGAGTCGCGGCCCGCCCAGGGTGCGCCCGCAGATGAAGGCGCCGATGTCCGTGGCCCACACCACGCACAGGAGCCACATCAGGGTGCCGAGTCCCGTCTCGGCCCGCAGCCAGACCAGCGCGATGACCGGCAGGACGAGATAGGGAGCCCCGGCGGTCAGCCATCCCGGCACGGACCGCTCCCCACTGGCCATGGGGAGTCCGCCGACCGGCGCCGCGATGGTGCCGACGGCAGTGATCGCGAGGGCCAGGCCCGGATGCGCCGCCGCCAGCAGGGCACCCGCCACCCCGGTGATCGCCAGGATCACCCCGGCGGTGCCGAAGCGGCCGCGGCAGATGGTCTCCCACTCCCAGGCCATGACGGCGGCAAAGGCGGCGACCATGACGTCGAACACCGGCGAGCCCAGATAGGCCGCCGCCACCGCGGCCGGCAGCATGACAAGGGCGGACAGGAGGCGAAGGCGCAGCACGGTTAGAGCCTGAAAATGTATTCGGAACCTGGACTCCCTCTCCCCCTCGAGGGGGAGAGGGCCGGGGTGAGG
>JAMOBE010000168.1:0-4498 GCA_039908285.1 Alphaproteobacteria bacterium | reverse complement strand
CCCCACCCCCTCACCCCGACCCTCTCCCCCTCGAGGGGGAGAGGGAGTCCAGGTTCCGAATACATTTTCGGGCTCTGAGCCGTGACCCACCTCGATCCCGACCGCGAGCAGCGACGGGCCGCCGACCCGCGGGCGTCGGTGTGGGTGGCGGCGTCGGCCGGCTCCGGCAAGACCAAGGTGCTGGTGGACCGGGTGCTGACCCTGCTGCTGGGCGCGACGCCTCCCCAGCGCATCCTGTGCCTGACCTTCACCAAGGCCGCCGCCGCCGAGATGGCCACCCGCATCGCCGAACGGCTCGGCCGCTGGGCCACCGTCGGCGACACGGCGCTGCACGCCGACCTGACCCGCCTTCTGGGCGAGCCGCCCGGCGAGGACCAGATCCCCCGCGCCCGGCGGCTGTTCGCCCAGGTACTGGACGTGGCGGGGGGGATGAAGATCGAGACCATCCACGCCTTCTGCCAGTCCCTCCTCAAGCGTTTTCCGCTGGAGGCCGGGGTGGCCCCCCACTTCGAGGTGATGGACGACCGGGACTCGGCCCTGGCCATGGCCGCCGCCCGCGACGAGGTGCTGACCCGCGCCCGCCTCGAGCCGGGAAATACCCTGGCCGCCGCCTTGGCCGAGGTGACCGCCCGGCTGCACGAGGCCCTGTTTCCGGAGATGATCGAGGAACTGGCCCGCCACCGCGGCCGGCTGCGACGGATGATCGAGCACCGGGGTGGGGTCGGGCCACTGATCGCCGCCACCCGCGCCCTCCTCGGCGTCGGGGCCGGCGAGACTCCGGCCGGCATCGTCGCCGAGGCCTGCGCCGAGACGTCCTTCGATGGTCCGGCCCTGCGCGCCGCCGCCGCCGCCCTGGCCATGGGCTCCGCCAGGGATGGGGAGCGGGGCGCCACCCTCGCCGCCTGGCTCGCCACCCCGGAAGAGCGCCTTGCCCGCTTCGACGACTATTGCGCGGCGTTCCTGGCCGAGGGAAAGGACGGACGGGCCAAGGTGCGGGACACGCTGATCACCAAGAAACCCGCCGCCGCCGCACCCGGAGCGGCCCCGGCGCTGGCCGCCGAGGCTCAGCGATTGCTGGCGATCGCCGAGCGGCTGAAGGCGGTCACCGTCGCCGCCGCCACCACGGCGCTGCTGCGGCTTGGGGCGGCGCTGGTCGAGGCCTATGACCGCCACAAGGAGACGCGGGCGCTGCTGGACTACGACGACCTGATCCTGGCCGCCCGCCGGCTGCTGGAGGCCGACGGCCGGACGGCATGGGTGCTGTACAAGCTGGACGGCGGCATCGACCACCTGATGATCGACGAGGCCCAGGACACCAGTCCCGACCAGTGGGCGGTGGTGCGGGCGCTGACCGCCGAGTTCTTCGCCGGAAAAGGCGCCCGCAGCGATGCCCTGCGCACCGTGTTCGCCGTCGGCGACCGCAAGCAGTCGATCTACAGCTTTCAGGGCGCCGATCCCGACGGCTTCGAGCGCATGCGCCGTCTTCTCAGCGACCGCGTGCGGGACGTGGGAGCGGGCTGGCACGACGTGCCGCTCAATATTTCCTTCCGCTCGACCCGGGCGGTGCTGGACGCGGTGGACGCGGTGTTCACCAGCGATGCCGCCCGCGACGGCGTGGTGCTGGAGGGCGAGGACGTGCGTCACCTGGCCTATCGCCAGGGCCAGGCCGGGCTGGTGGAGGTGTGGCCGGCGGTCAGGCCCCGTCCCATCGACCCGCCGCCGCCGTGGCGACCGCCGGTGGAGCGTCTCGCCGGAGACTCTCCCGAGACCCGTCTGGCCGGCCTGATGGCCCGCCGCATCCAGGCCATGATTCGCTCCGGCGAGGTGCTGCCGTCGAGGAACCGCGCGGTGCGGCCCGGCGACATCATGGTGCTGGTGCGCCGCCGCGGCGGCTTCGTCGAGGACCTGGTGCGGTCGCTGAAGCAGCTTGGGGTGCCGGTGGCCGGCGTCGACCGCATGGTGCTGACCGAGCAGATGGCGGTGATGGACCTGATGGCCCTCGGCCGCTTCCTGCTGCTGCCGGAGGACGACCTGACGCTGGCCACCGTGCTGAAGGGACCGCTGGTCGGCCTGTCGGAGGAGGAGCTGTTCGCCCTGGCCCACCCGCGCCAGGGCGGGCTGTGGCCGGAGCTGCGGCGCCACGACGGCGATGGCTCGGCCTTCGACCGCGCCGCGCCGATGCTGTCGGAGGTGCTGGGGCTTGCCGACCTCCTGCCGCCGCATGAGTTGTTTGCTCATGTTCTCGGGCGGCTCGGGGGACGGCGGCGGCTGGTGGCCCGGCTCGGCGTCGAGGCGGAGGACGCCATCGACGAGTTCATGGCCCTGACCCTGCGCCATGGGGCCATGCACACCCCCTCCCTCCAGGGGTTCCTGCAGTGGATGGAGACCGGCGCCGTCGAGATCAAGCGCGATCTGGACCAGGGAGGCGGTGACCAGGGAGGCGGGGGCGCCGTGCGCATCATGACCGTCCACGGCGCCAAGGGGCTGCAGGCGCCGATCGTCTTCCTGCCCGACACCCTCCAGGCGCCGACCCGGGCTCCCAAGCTGTTCTGGCACGGCGAGGGGGCGGAGGCGCTGATGCTGTGGCCGCCGAGGCGCGACCTGTGCGACCCGGTGAGCGAGGACCTGTGGGCTGCCGCTCGCCTGGCCCAGGACCGCGAGTACCGTCGCCTGCTCTACGTCGCCATGACCCGGGCCGAGGATCGCCTGTATGTCTGCGGCTGGCACACCAACAAGGCGCCGCCCGCCACCTGCTGGTACACCCTGATCCGCGACGCCGTGGCCCCCCTCGCGGTCGAGGAGGGGGACGCCTTCCTGGCCGCCGACCCCGACGCGGACGGCTCGGCCGTGCTGCGTCTGCGCACCCCCCAGGAGGCCAAGCCCGAGGCCTCGGCGGTCGAGGCGCACCTGGCGCCACCGGAAGCCGTGATCCCCGAGTGGGCGCAGCGCCCGCCGCCGCCCGAGCCGTCGCCGCCCCGCCCCCTGGCGCCGTCGCGCCCTGATGGCACGGAGCCGCCGGTGCGCTCGCCGTTCGGCCCCGACGGCGCGGCCCACTTCCGCCGCGGCCATCTGGTCCACCGGCTACTCCAGAGCCTGCCGGAGCTGGCGCCCGAGGAACGCTCCGCCGCCGCCCGCCGCTATCTCGACCGCGCCGCCGACGACATGTCGCCCGAGGAACGCTCCGCCCTGACCGCCGAGGCCCTGGCCGTGCTGGCCCATCCCGAGGCCGCTCCCCTGTTCGCCCCCGGCAGCCAGGCCGAGGTGCCGGTGGTGGGACTGGTGGGCGACCGGGTGGTGTCGGGTCAGGTGGACCGGCTGATGGTGAGCGAAACGACGGTGCTGATCGCCGACTACAAGACCAACCGCCCCCCCCCGGCCCACGAGGATCAGGTGGCGCCACTCTATCTGAGACAGATGGCGGCCTACCGCGCGGCGCTGGAACAGGTCTATCCCGGCCGGCGGGTGCGCTGCTTCCTGGTGTGGACCGATGGCCCGAGGGTCATGGAGTTGACCCGGGGGGGGCACTTAAAGATTAGAACAGGTCCCCCTGGCGTCCGGGTCCCACCTTGACCTTTCGTCTGGTGCGGGCGGGGCCGGAGGAGGAATCGCCGTTCACCACCACCCCCACCCGGCCGTCCTGGAACTCCACCGACCAGGTCGCGCCGTCGCTGGAGCCCTCGGCCTGGTCCACCACATGGCCGTCCGCCCCCCACACCACGGCGAACCCGCGCCCGAGAACCGACTCATAGGAGCAGCTCGCCAGCAGCCGGGCGGCGCGCTCGGTCCGCTCGGCGTGGTCCGCGAGCGCCCGGACCGCCGCGGCCCGTAGGCGCCTGGCCAGGCCCGACAGCTCGCGCCGGCTGCGGTCGATGTCCCGCAGCAGGGGCTCGGCCCGCAGGCGGGGCGCGGCACGCTCGAACCGGCCGGAGCGCTCGGCGGCGAGTGCGGCGATGGCATGGCCAAGTCGGGCGGCGACCTGCTCGAATCCGATGCGGGCCAAAGGCATAAGGGTTTGATTTTGTCACTAATGAGGACTATCTGGCCACGATGGCTTCTTCGTCGTGCTGGTAAACGATTTGGCTTATTCCTTCTTATTCGCGGTATAAAGCCTACAACATGAAACAGATTCTTCAAAACCTCAAAGACGGTACCACCCAACTGACCGATATTCCTTGTCCCGTTGTAAAACGTGGTCAGATATTGATTTCCTCTTCCAAAACTCTGGTGTCCGCCGGTACTGAGCGTATGCTCATGGAATTTGGTAAGGCGGGCTGGATTGAGAAGGCCCGTCAGCAACCAGACAAAGTGCGCATGGTGTTGGATAAAATCAAAACCGATGGTTTGTTACCCACCATTGAAACAGTACTCAACAAACTGGATCAACCCTTGCCACTTGGGTACTGCAATGTTGGCACTGTGCTTGAGATGGGGGCCGGGGTAAACGGTTTCTCTGTGGGCGAGCGCGTCATCAGTAACGGCAAACATGCAGAGGTGGTCA
>JAMOBE010000167.1:0-4509 GCA_039908285.1 Alphaproteobacteria bacterium | reverse complement strand
GCCAACTCCATTCTGGTCAAGGTGAACCAGATCGGCACCCTGTCGGAGACCCTGGAAGCGGTCGAGATGGCGCACAAGGCGGCCTATACGGCGGTCCTGTCGCACCGCTCGGGCGAGACCGAGGACTCGACCATCGCCGACATCGCCGTGGCCACCAACTGCGGCCAGATCAAGACCGGGTCGCTGTCGCGTTCGGATCGTCTGGCCAAGTACAACCAGCTCATCCGCATCGAGCAGGAACTGGGCGCCGCCGCCACCTATGCCGGCAAGTCCATTCTGCGTTCCTGAGAAGACGGGCGCCGGGGGTAGCCAATCCCCCGGCGTTCCATTTGGAGTGTCAGTCCCGGATATGCCTTGATCATCGGATCTGTTTGACTTCTACTCAATGAGTTATGGTCATGCGGGACGTTGACTTTTCCAGCCAAAAGCGCCACCTTGGAGCCATGATCGGACTGGAGAACTCCCCATGAGAGCGGCCGTTCCCAGACAGCCCCATAATGACGAGGCCCTGGACATCCTCAGGCGGCTGGAGCCGCTGTTGCACGACATTCAGGTCAATCTGCACGACGTTTAGGTCGAGCAGAAAGAGCTGCGACACGACGTTTCCAGCATCCAGGCGAATGTTACCGGCATTCAGGCGGATGTCACCAGCATTCAGGCGAATGTTACCAGCATTCAGGCCGAGCAAATAGAGCAGCGACGCGTCATCTCCAGCATCCAGGCCGAGCAAAAAGAGCAGCGGCGCGTCATCACCAGCACGCGGGAAGACATTATCCGATTTGACGGTCGCATGACGGGGATAGAGGCTCAGCTTCGTCAGATCCCGACCCTTTGGCAGATCGCCACACTGGTGTTCGCTATCTTTGGTGCCTCTTTCGTGTTGCTTCGTTTTGGTCTGCCGACGATGCACTAGAGCAGTTTCCGCTCAAGCGGAAACTGCGAAAAGCCCGCGCGGCGCTTGAGCGGCCAGAGGCAAATTCTAGAGCGTTTCCGCTCAGGCGGAAAACGCTCTAAGGGCGAGGACCTGGAAGTCCTCGCCCTTTCATTCAGCCCCGCCTCTCAGCCAGCGAGGTTCTCCGCGACGAAGTCCCAGTTGACCAGGTGGTCCAGGAACGCCTGCACGAAATCGGCGCGGCGGTTCTGGTAGTCCAGGTAGTAGGCGTGCTCCCAGACGTCGCAGGTGAGCAGCGGCCGTTGCGCGTGGCGCAGCGGCAGGTCGGCGTTGGATGACTTGCTCACCTTGAGGACGCCATCGTTCACTCCGACCGCCAGCCAGGCCCAGCCGCTGCCGAACTGGGTGGTGGCGGCGGTCTTGAACTCCTCCTTGAACTTGTCGAAAGAGCCGAAGGCCGCGTCGATTCTGGCCTTGATCTCGCCCGTCGGCACGCCGCCGCCGCCCGGCTTCATGCAGTTCCAGAAGAAGGTGTGGTTCCACACCTGGGCGGCATTGTTGAAAATCCCGACCTTGTCGGCGTCGCCCGCCACCGCCGTCATCACCTCCTCCAGCGACTTCGACGCCAGGGGTGAGTCCTTCAGCAGGTTGTTGAGATTGGTGACATAGGTCTGGTGGTGCTTGCCGTGGTGAAACTCCAGCGTCCGGGCCGAGATGTACGGCTCCAGAGCTGTCCGGTCATAGGGGAGGGGGGGAAGTTCGAAAGCCATTGTCGACCTCATGAGAAGGGATCCGATTTGAGTTATTCTAAACTCTCAAGCCAAACATATGGACAAGACGCGCCATTGTGAAGGCTTCCGTCATCGACGGGTGCAACTTTTTCGACGATCGCTGGTGGCTCCATGCAATACAGGATTCTGGGTCAGTGCATCAGGTCGGCGAACAACAGAAAGGTGACCGTATCACCCGGCTGGACGGTTTCGATCCGCTCTCCCAGATCCACCAGCCCGTCCGAATGCACCATCGACGACAGGATGGCCGAGCCCTGGGCCGGGAAGGTTACCGCCTCCGGCTGTCCATCCTCGCCGGTGCGCAGGCGGGCGCGCAGGAACTCCCGCCGGCCGGCCGGCTTGCGGAAGGTAAAGTCGGCCCGGACGCCATGGCGGGGAACGGCGGTCTCCGTTCGGCCCGACAGCCGCAGGACCAGCGGCCGCGCCACCACCAGGAACGTCACCATGGCGGCGACCGGGTTGCCGGGAAGCCCGAGGAACGGCACGTCTCCCACCTGGCCCATGGCGATGGGCTTGCCGGGCTTGACGGCGAGACGCCAGAAGTGAAGGCGGCCCTGTCCCTCGACCGCCGCCCGGACGTGGTCCTCCTCGCCGGTCGAGACTCCGCCGGAGGTGACGATCAGGTCGTGGCTGGCGGCCGCGGCGGCGAGGGCCGTGCGCACGACCTCGACCCGATCGGCCAGGATGCCGAGGTCGGTCACCGCGCACCCGAGTCCCTCCAGCAGTGCCGACACGGAATAGCGGTTGGCGTCGTGGATGCAGCCGGCGGGCAGGGGCGTCCCCGGTTCGCGCAGCTCGTCGCCGGTGGAGAACAGCGCCACCCGCAAGGGGCGGTAAACCGTCAGCTCCGCCTGGCCGATGGCTGCCGCCATGCCGAGATCCTGCGGCCGAAGTCGCCGTCCGGCGGAAAGGACCACGGTGCCGGGGGTCACGTCACCGCCGGCCGGCCGCCGGTTGGCGCCGCGCTGGATCCCGGGTGGCAGGACCACGTGGTCCCCGTCGACGCGGCAGTGCTCCTGCATCACCACCGTGTCGGGGCCGTCGGGCATGGCGGCGCCGGTGAAGATGCGCACGGCCTGGCCGCGGAGAATCGGGTGGGACAGCACGGCTCCGGCGGGAACGCGGGCGGTGACCGGCAGGCGGGTCTCGGCGCCGGGAACCAGGTCGTCGAAGAACACGGCATAGCCGTCCATCGCCGCGTTGTCGCAGGGGGGGAGGGAGAGAGCCGCCACCACGTCCTGGGCCAGCACCCGCCCGAGCGCTCGGCGAATCGGCACGACCTCCGTCGGCACGGCTACGGTGGCGCGCCGCGCCAGCAGGGCCAGAGCCTCGTCCACCGTCATCGGGGCGGTCCCGCAGGCGAAACAGTCGTCGTGCACGGTCATGGCCGGGACCTCCAGCAGGGGGGACTTGGACGCTCACTATTCTTAATAGAGCCGATTGGCGTTGTCGAACCGGTTATGGGCCGGTCATGGGCCGGTTATGGGATTGACGACTCCCCGGGAAAAGGTCGATACCAGAGCATACGTTCCAATCCGCGAAGGGGGAGACCGCGACCATGCGCGTTATGCTGATGACCAACGAGTTTCCGCCGCACATTTATGGTGGTGCCGGCGTGCATGTGGAGTATCTCTCCCGCGAGCTGTCCCGCCTGACGCCGGTCGAGGTGCGCAGCTTCCACGAACAGGACTTCGGCGACGCCAGTCTCCGGGTCCTCGGCACCAAGCTCGACACCTCCGGCTACAAGTGTCCGAAAGAACTGGTGTCGCCGCTGAAGGCCTTCGAGACCAGCCTGCGCTTCAACAGCCAGGGCATCGAGGCCGACGTCGTCCACTGCCACACCTGGTACGCCCACTTCGGCGGCATCCTGGCCAAGATTCTCTATGGCATTCCGCTGGTGATCACGGTGCACTCCCTCGAGCCCCTGCGGCCGTGGAAGCGCGAGCAGATCGGGCGCGGCTACGACCTGTCGAGCTGGGTCGAGAAGACGGCGCTGGAGATGGCCGACGCGGTGGTCGCGGTGTCGAAGAGCACCCGCGAGGACATCATCAAGCTGTTCAACGTCTCGCCCGACAAGGTGCCGGTCATCCCCAACGGCATCGATACCGACGAGTACAAGGAAATCGAGGACCGCGAGGTCCTGGCCCGTTTCAACATCGACCCAGCCAAGCCCTACGTCCTGTTCGTCGGCCGCATGACCCGGCAGAAGGGACTGCTGTACCTGCTGCAGGCGATCCAGCATATCGACGCCAATGTCCAGGTGGTGCTGTGCGCCGGCGAGTCGGACACGCCGGAGCTGCAGCGGGAGCTGGAGGCCATGGTGGCCGATCTCAGGAGCAGGCGTCCGGGCATCGTCTGGATCCCTGAGATGGTCACCCGCAAGACCACCATCGCCCTGTATTCCCAGGCGGCGGTGTTCTGCTGCCCGTCCATCTACGAGCCGTTCGGCATCATCAATCTGGAGGCCATGGCCTGCAACACGCCGGTGGTGGGAAGCCGCGTCGGCGGCATCGCCGAAGTGGTGGTGGACGGCGAGACCGGCTTCCTCATCGACGCCAAGCTGTCGCCCAACATGCCCCATGACCCGACCGACCCGGCCGGCTTCTCGGCGGCGATGGCCCAGGGCATCAATCGCCTGGCCCACAATGCCGACCTGCGGGCGAAGATGGGGGCCGCCGGGCGCGACCGGGTGGTGAAGAACTATAGCTGGCGCAGTATCGCCGAGCAGACCCTCGCCCTGTACAAGAGCCTGCCGCGCGGCTGACGGCGGGTCAGGAAGGCTCAGAGCCTGAAAATCCCGTACTCCCTCTCCCCCTCGAGGGGGAG
>JAMOBE010000166.1:0-4708 GCA_039908285.1 Alphaproteobacteria bacterium | reverse complement strand
ATGCATGCCTTCGGCATGACGGCCTTGGCCCCAAAGTCATGGCGGGCCTTGATCTCGATCCCGTCATCATGCCGACGGCATGCAGTCGCATGACAAAGCCCATGCGGGTCTCGATGTGGACACCGATCTGACCCTCGAGATACGCGTACTCGATGGTGTCGATCTGGGCCGGATCGGCGGCCAGGTACCACGCGGTGGTGGACGTATCATCGAGACGGGGCTCGGCGATGACGGCCAGCGTCCGGATGGAGGCCGGTGTCATGCCAAAGGCATGCATCCGCATGACATCAGCGGTTCTGTTCGGCACCAGGTTGACGGCGATCAGCTGCTCGGCTGCCAGCTCCAGACTGGCCGGAACGATCAGGAACGAAGGCCGGATGCTGAGGATGGTCTTGTCGTGTCATGCCGATGGCATGCATTCGCATGACCCCGGTCTGGCGGGCCATGGCGGGTCATGCGGAACGCATGCCTTCGGCATGACCCCCTTGCCGATGGCGTCCACGCCGAGCTTGGTCCCGGCGGCGGCCAGGTTCTTGTGATTGGCATGGAACAGGGCGATGTTGTCAGCCATCCTGGCGTTGGCGATGAAGATGTTCCACACGTCGTGCGAATGCACGCCTTCGATGTCGTGCGAATGCACGCCTTCGGCATGACGTCCCCTTCCAGCCGGGCGGCGGCGTTGCCGAACATCTGCGGCACCCGGGTGAAGGCACCAAGATCGTCGTTGATGTCGTGCGGATGCACGCCTTCGATATTGTGCGGATGCACGCCTTCGGCGTGACGGCCTGGCGGGTGACCCCGAAAATGCGCCCGTAGGACTTGAGGCGGTAGATTTCTTCACCCTCACCGATGCTGCCGCGGGTGATCTCACCGTTTTCCTTGACCTCCACCAGGGATGGGGCTTCGCCAAGCTGGATCCGGTGCACGTCCTTGAAGTCGGGCGACGTGACGTCACGCCAAAGGCGTGCCTCTGGCACGACTCGGCAGAAAGGCTGGAAAGTACGGGGCGTTGCTTCATAAGCCTGGCGCAAGGTCCAGCGACACCGGCCAGGATGCGCGGAAAATCAGAGCCGGCGTGGAGCGACCGTGTCGCCACTTCATCACGGGACAGGCCTCGCGTGCGTTCGCCCTCGGCATCGAGGACGGCGCGGGCCATCTCGAGGAGCGTCAGGCGTCATGCCGAAGGCATGCATCCGCATGACGCCACTCACCGGCCGGACCATCAAGCTTGTTGGCCGACGGGTTGAAGCGGTGCAGCAGCGCCCCCTCGATGGCCGCGCGGCGGGTGACCTTTTCGTCCTGGCCGCCGGGCACCACGACGGCACGGGCTTCGGTGCAGGCATCGTCCTTGGCCACCTCATGACGCGACAAGGGCTCGTTTTTTTCTAGTTGCAAAAAGTTCACCCACATTATAGCATGTAATGCTAGACTTGATGCGAAACTACATTATAAAGGTGGAATATGCCGAAATATGGCCTTGTTGTTGATGGGAAGACACTTGATATCTACGACTCATTGGAGAGTGCGAAGGAGAGTGCATTGAGAATAGCTGGAAGTGTGCATATTGACGTGTATCAAGATGATTCTCGCATTCCAATGACAACGTGGCGTTATGACGCTAAGGATGGTGCGTGGGTGTCCGAACTCGCGCCATTTTCGCCGTAGTAATTTCGTAAGTGCGGACCGCGTAGCCGACCGAGACGTTCCTGACGATCCCGGCCGCGTCATGCCGAAGGCATGCATCCGCATGACGTCCCGCCAGATCGGCTCCACATCGGGGCGATCGGAGAAGCGGACCAGCGCGCGGCCCTCGGGGTCGTCGTGCGGATGCACGCCTTCGGCGTGACGACGCCCTCGGCGATCCAGGCCCGCTCCACCACGCCGTCATGCCGAAGGCATGCATCCGCATGACGACCGAGGACAAATCCCGGGCGCCATGGGTGTCGAGGAACGGCGCCCCGGCATTGAAGCGGCTGAGGTCGCAGGCGCCCGCATCCAGCACCAGCACCTCATGCGGATGCATGCCTTCGGCATGACGTCATAGGGATCGCCGCTCATCCAGTCGCGGTGACGAACCGGGGCTCCGGTGGACCACACCAGTTCCACCGAGCGAGCCTCGGCGCCATGCGAATGCATGCCTTTGGCATGACTGCGGTGCCGGGCACCAGGGAGGCCGCCCGGGTCTGCAGCGGCAGGTCGATCATGTGCTCAGGCATCGGGGTGGCCCTCCATCTGTTGCTGTATCGGCTTGTCCTGGCCGGTGCGGGTGGATTTGCGGGGATCTGTGTCCAAAACGATGCCGAGACGGTCGATTTCGGCGAAAGTGGCGGCGATTTCGGCCAATACGGCCGCCGGATCGTAGCCCTGGCGGGCAATCGCCTCTTTCATGGTCATGAACCCGCCCCGCACCGCCAGGTCATGCGAATGCATGCCTTCGGCATGACGTCGGCCTGGACGTCCTTCAGGGGGTCCACCGCCTCGAACCGGGGCGGGGTCCACTCGGCGTCGATCTCGCCCGGCCCCAGCACCCCGGCGGCCTGGGCGGTGTCGATGAACCGCCGCCACACCGGTCGGCACAGACCCGGCACCAGCACTTGCCACTGGAGCTGCTCGATGCGGCGGCGGAATTCGAGCAGTCCGGCGCGGATCGAGGAATAGTTGACCTGGGACAGGTCCCCGGTCAGCAATGGACCGCTGAAAAAAAGCGACGCCGCCACGATTCAATTTTTACTTGCTTGCGTTGCGCCATGACGAACATTATCTCGTCGCATCGGTCGCTCGTGCGATCCCCATAGGGAGTTGATATCATGTCTGACAACCTGCAAAAACGCGGACCTGCAGACCGTATCCGTATAGACACTGATCAGGAGTATGAGAGAAGACAATGGGCCAAGAAGTTTGGCGTTACACCGAAAGAACTTGTCGATGCCGTAAAAAAAGTCGGGCCTATGGTCGACGATGTGAAGCGTGAGCTTGGAAAATAATTGCGCTAATATCTCAGGCTGTGTGTGATGATGGGGTTTTCTGCCCTATCATTACATTATTTTCATGTCGTAGACGTGCAGCACATCCCCGGCCGGCACCCGGGCGCTGGTCCCCCCGCCGAAACAGCGGTCACCTGGATGTCGCTTGAACAGCCAATAGGCGGCCTGAGCGCTATGAGATACATCCCTCGGTGCGTCGCCTGACGGCGGCACCCTCGTAACGCCGGGTGAGGGCTTCGGTGGCGACGCGGGCGCGCACTCGCCGGAGGCCCGCCTGCGGAGAGACGAAGTCCACCACCCAATCGATCAGGTTCATGGGATCAGTCCTTGCTGAAGGAAACTACGGCTTGGCCGTATATGTTGTTGCAAGCTATGGTGCCAAGCCGTATACTTCCATCCATGGACTACGAGTTCGACCCGGCCAAGGATGCCAAGAACGTTGCGGAGCGTGGCCTTTCCCTGGCCCTCGCTCCCTATGTATTCGATGGACTAGCCCATGTTACGAGTGATGATCGCAAAGATTATGGCGAGCCGCGACAGGTGGCCTACGGTTTGATTGAAGGCCGGTTGTTCGTGTGTGTTTTTACTGATCGTGGCAAGGTTCGCCGGATCATTTCGCTTCGCAAGGCCAATTCAAGGGAGATCGAAGCCTATGCGCCAAAAGATCACGCCTGAGATGAGCAAAGCCGCTTTGAAAGCGGTCGATTGGGCTGCCATGGATGCGGTCACCGATGCCGAGATCGAACACCAGATTGCCGCCGACGCGGATGTGGCACCGGAGATCCTGCCGGTGGACGTCAAGGCGGTACGCAGCGCCACCGGTCTGTCCCAGGGCGTATTCGCCGCCCGCTACCGCATTCCCGTGGGTACGCTTCGGGACTGGGAGCAGGGACGCAAGCAGCCCGACACGGCGGCGCGTGCTTATCTTCGTGTCATCGCCCACAACCCCGACATGGTAGCCAAGGTGTTTGAGACATAGCCCGACCCGATCGGTCAAGTTCAAGGATTAATCCTTGCTGAACGAGGCGTAGCCGTGAGTGCTGCGGGATTTGCCGGCGGTGCCGGCCATCTCCCGCTCGATGGTGCGGATGCGTGACAAGAGATCTTCGGCCGAGCCGTATTCCACCGACTTGCCCTCGTAGGAGACACGCAGGGTGCCAGCGGCATAGGCCCGTTTCAGGGCATCCAGTTCTCCCTGGGTCCAGGCCATGACTACCTCCCCTCCAACCAGTCATCACCACCGCGACCGCCCAGCCAATCATCGCCATGATCGCGCGAGGGTGGCAGTTTCCGCTTCGGCTCGGCCTTCACCGCCGGTGATGTCGTCGTGACGCCTGGCATCCCCAGCGGTTCCTCGAGACGCTTCCACTGCCGCTCGTCGAGGCGGTCGATGCCGAACACCGCCGCCGCCGCACGGGCGTACACCCGGCAGTCCAGGGCCTCGTTGCGCCTGCCGCCGTCCTTCTCCCAGACGCCGCGTGGGAAGCCGTTATGCCGAAGGCATGCATCCGCATGACGACCATGCGGGTCACCAGGCGCTCGGCGGTGAGCTGCTTGAAGAACTCCTCGCCGTACCGTGGAAAGTGACAGAAGCCCGGTGGCCAGCCTTCGCCCTTGGCCAATGCTTCATCGGTCGGCCGATCCAGCTTCAGCCACCGATAGAGTTCGCTCTTGGCGACCGGCGTGCCCACCGACCACACCTTGAGGCCGCGCTTCTTGCTGCC
>JAMOBE010000165.1:0-4722 GCA_039908285.1 Alphaproteobacteria bacterium | reverse complement strand
TTTGCGTTCTTCTTCGGTCAGGAAACCAGCTTTGATCATACCCCGATTCGAATCTATTCTGCTTCATCGCGCAACCCATTTCGGCATTTTTCCGGGACTCAGCGGATTCAGGGTATAATCGAACCGGGTTACGAAATATTCTGGTTTAGCGTTCTCTTCGTCGCATGTGGCGCTGGGGTGCAGTTTGCGCGCGAAGAGTTGACGTCATTTGCTGACAACAGTGGTTACCATTTTATCAAAGCTTCAATTGAGCTTCTTCCTTCTAGTAGTCACAACGTACTTTACGTTCTTGGTGTCTGTGTCTTTGTTGCATATGTTACGTATAATAGGCTTGCAAAAACGCTTGATAATTTGTTGTCCCCATTCGTGGAGAACGCTAGAAAAGAGTTTGATCGGTTGTCCTGCGATGGTAAGCGTCTTGAGGCGTGTGCTGGGGAGTATCTGTCTAATTTGAAGCAGTGTCATATTGAGAGCATTGATGCTGTACGCCGCGGAATTATTGAGAAGAGATGTTCTGTCAACAGTCGCACTGTGCCGCAAGGCGATTACGCTGATGTTGTCATGGATCGTTTTCTTGATACACCAATAGGAGAGGGTGTTTTTGCGGCAAATTTGGAAAACAGCGTGACACTCGAGGAGAGCCAAATTAAAGGGTTCCACCTGTGGAAGCAGACTCATTCTATCAAGTACTATTCCGTCGGAGGAGATATTGACTGGTCGCCAGAAATATTTACAACTTTTGGTGTTGCAAAAGATGGGCTTAGAGAAGCATTCAATTACTTCAAGTACACGGTTGAAATAAACGGAGTGAAGACGGAATTTTCGAAACCAACTAGGAACGAGGAATATGAGAGCTTGCTATCCGGTGAAACTGTAGACCGTGGTGACTTTAAGGTTTCCTACCGTGAAGGGGTGTTGCGGGTGGGATGCAGAAGGCTGGTGCAGCTGACAAATGATCCAGTGGAAGTAACAGTCTTTGAGCGTAGCTTGATAGCAACGAATGAAAATCATTACTTTTTTGCCACTAAAGTTCCAACGCACACCTTGCGAGTCCAGTTTACCATTGGGAATAAGCTGTATGATGACGGGTGGAGGCTGCAAGACACGAAATTTTCTCATTTGATTTACGGAACGGGGATAGAACGGAGGGATGAGAGTACGCTTATTGCCGGATACGACAACTGGGTGTTTCCTGGGATAGTGGCTATATTGGTTTGGCAATTGCTTGAACAAGATGGTTGCTGCATGCCTTCTCAAACAGCTGGGGGAGTACCAGAAGTTGCGCTCATGCATTAGACGAATAGGCAAGATAAGACGAAAGATAACGCAGGTCTGACTGCTGTCGTCTTGTCAGGGTGGAACGCGACAGGAGGGGTTGTCCGTAGACGGCCTCTCCCGTCGCGTTTCCGTTTTCGGGCTGGGCGAGTCGCCGGCTTTATCTGCGAATGGCGTTTCGGATCCCCCCCTCACTATGGTATCACCTCCCCCATATCCGGTCGCGCCTGCGGTCCTGGCGAGAGGGATAGAATGGGCGAGAGGGATAGAATGACGACGGACACCGTACCAGTCCCCAACACCTGCCGCGGCGGGCCTGATGCGCGCGGTCATTTCGGCATCTTCGGTGGTCGCTATGTCGCCGAGACCCTGATGCCGCTGATCCTCGAGGTCGAGCGCCGCTATGAGGAGGCGAAGGCCGATCCGGCGTTCCAGGCCGACATCGACCGCTATCTCCGGCACTATGTCGGCCGGCCGAGCCCCCTGTACCTGGCGGGCAGGCTGACCGAGGCGCTGGGCGGGGCCCGGGTGTACCTGAAGCGCGAGGACCTGAACCACACCGGCGCCCACAAGATCAACAACTGCATCGGCCAGATTCTGCTGGCGCGGCGCATGGGCAAGGGCCGCATCATCGCCGAGACCGGGGCCGGCCAGCACGGCGTCGCCACGGCCACCGTGTGCGCCCTGTTCGGGCTCCAGTGCGTGATCTACATGGGCTCGACCGACATCGAGCGCCAGGCGCCCAACGTGTTCCGCATGAAGCTCCTCGGCGCCGAGGTGCGGCCGGTGACCAGCGGCGCCGCCACCCTGAAGGACGCCATGAACGACGCCCTGCGCGACTGGGTGGCCAACGTCGCCGACACCTATTACCTGATCGGCACCGCCGCCGGCCCGCATCCCTATCCGGCGATGGTCCGCGACTTCCAGTCGGTGATCGGAGAGGAGACGCGCCGCCAGATCCTGGAGCTTGAGGGACGGCTGCCCGACTCGCTGGTGGCCTGCATCGGCGGCGGCTCCAACGCCATCGGCCTGTTCCACCCGTTCCTGGACGAGCCCGGCGTGCGCATCATCGGCGTCGAGGCCGCCGGCCACGGGCTCGACAGCGGCAAGCACGCGGCCTCCATGGCCGGCGGCCGGCCGGGGGTGCTGCACGGCAATCGCACCTATCTGCTGCAGACCCAGGACGGCCAGATCGACGAGGCCCACAGCATCTCCGCCGGTCTCGACTATCCGGGGGTGGGGCCGGAGCACGCCTGGCTGCACGACATCGGCCGGGTGGAGTATGTCTCCGTCACCGACGACGAGGCGGTGGCGGCGTTCCAGACCCTGACCCGGCTCGAAGGCATCATCCCCGCCCTCGAGTCCGCCCACGCCATCGCCCACGTGATGCGACTCGCCCCCACCCTGCCCAGCGATCACATCCTCGTCGCCAACCTGAGCGGTCGCGGCGACAAGGACGTCGCCACCATCGCCAAGGTTACCGGCGCCAAGGTTACCGGTGCCGGAGCCGCCATGGCGGGAGGCCTGTCATGACCAGCACCATGCCCACCTCCACCACCCGCTCCCAGCGCCTCGCCCGGCGGTTCGCCGCGCTGCGGGCCGGCGGTCGGGCCGGTCTCGCCATCTATGTGACCGCCTGCGATCCCGACCGCGAGACCTCCCTGACGCTGCTGAAGGGCCTGCCGGCGGCCGGGGCCGACGTGATCGAACTCGGCATGCCGTTCTCCGACCCCATGGCCGACGGTCCGGCCATCCAGCTGGCCTCGCAGCGGGCGCTGAAGGCCGGCGGCTCGCTGCGGGCCACCCTCGACATGGCGGCGGCGTTCCGCGCCGGCGATCCCGACACGCCGCTGATCCTCATGGGCTATTACAACCCGATCTATATCTTCGGGGTGGAGGCCTTCGCCGGCGCCGCCGCGTCCGCCGGCGTTGACGGACTGATCGTGGTCGACCTGCCGCCCGAGGAGGCGGACGAGCTGGTGGGACCCTTGAACGCCCACGGCGTCGACTTCATCTTCCTGACCGCCCCCACCACCGACGATCGGCGGCTGCCGGCGGTCTTGACCAAGGCGAGCGGCTTCGTCTACCACGTGTCCATCACCGGCATCACCGGCACCGCCTCGGCGAGCCAGGATGCCGTGCGTCAGGCGGTGACGCGGCTGCGTGCCCACACCGACCTGCCGGTCGCCGTGGGCTTCGGCATCCGGACGCCGGAGCAGGCGGCGGCGACGGCGATGGTGGCCGACCTGGCGGTGGTGGGCTCGGCGGTGGTCGGTCGCATCGCCGAGGGACTGGATGGCGAGGGACGGGCGACGCCACACCTGGTGGGCAATGCGCTCCGTCTGGTCGGAGAACTGGCCGCCGGCGTGCGCGGCGCCCGTCGGTCGGGGTGAGGTCCTCATGAACTGGTTGACCAGCTATGTCCGCCCGAAACTGCAGCAACTCGTCCGTACCAAGGACGTGCCCGAGAACCTGTGGATCAAGTGCCCCGCCTGCGAGCACATGATCTTCCACAAGGAACTGGAGCGGGCGCTACGGGTCTGCGCCCACTGTGGCCACCACATGCGCCTCACGGCCAAGGGGCGGCTCGCCATGCTGTTCGACACTGGCACCGATGCCCGCATCGAGCTGCCGCGGGCGCCCGCCGATCCGCTGAAGTTCCGCGACCTCAAGCGCTATGGCGACCGCCTGAAGGACGCCCAGGCCCGCACCGGCGAGACCGACGCCATCATGGTCGCCCACGGCACCATGGGGCGTCTGCCGGTGGTGGTGGCGGTGTTCAACTTCGACTTCATGGGTGGGTCCATGGGTGTGGAGGTGGGCGAGGGCATCGTCGCCGCCGCCGAACTGGCGGTGATCCAGGACGCGGCCCTGCTGGTGGTTCCGGCCTCCGGCGGTGCGCGCATGCAGGAGGGCGTGCTGTCGCTGATGCAGATGGTGCGCACCACCGCCGCCGTCGGCAAGGTGCGGGAGAAGGGGCTGCCCTACATCGTGCTGCTGACCGACCCGACCACCGGCGGGGTGTCGGCGTCGTTCGCCATGCTGGGGGACATCGCCATCGCCGAGCCGGGGGCGGTGATCGGCTTTGCCGGCACCCGGGTCATCGAGCAGACCATCCGCGAAAAACTCCCCGAGGGCTTCCAGCGGGCCGAGTACCTGCTGCAGCACGGCATGATCGACATGGTGGTCCACCGCCACCAGATGCGCGACACGCTGATCCGGATCCTGGGACTGCTGCGCAACCGCCTACCGTCCGGAGACGTGGTTGGACTGCCGGTGGTGGTTCCCGATCCGGCGGAAGATGGCACGCCGGCCGAGGCGTGAGAGTGTGAGTGTGGGTGTGAGTGTGAGTGTGAGTGTGAAAATGAATCGCCACCACGACCACAAAAAGCCCTCTCCCCCCTCTTCCGGGGGGAGAGGGTTGGGTGAGGGGGGCGCGAAGCTCCC
>JAMOBE010000164.1:0-4775 GCA_039908285.1 Alphaproteobacteria bacterium | reverse complement strand
GGTGCCGGTTGCCCCACCCCCTCACCCCGGCCCTCTCCCCCTCGAGGGGGAGAGGGAGTGGAGATGGCGGCTTTCTCTCGATCACCCGATTGCCCTGCGGGGCGCCCCCGGAGCGATTGGAGTCGGCACGCCCGCCGCAGTGTACTAGACTTGTCTCAAAGGGGTGCGGGGGCGGAAAAGGGGCGGAAGGGAGCCGGACATGCCGAAGATCAAGGCCGACGAGGCGCTCGCCCAGGGCGAGAGGCTGTGGCAGGACGGGGACCAGCAGGCCGCCGCCGAGGCGTTCCGCCGGGCGCGGCTGTTCTTTCACGAGGCCGACGACCGCGAGGGCGAAGCGGAAGCCCTGGTCGCCCTGGGTAGCCTGGACCTGGCACGGGGCCACCTGGCCGGGGCGCGCGCCGCGCTGGTGGAGGCCCGGGGGCTCTATACCTCCGTCGGCAGTCACCATGGCCAGGCCGAGGCCCTGATGCATCTGGCCGGGGTGGCCGGCAACGAGGGGCACCCGGACGAGGCGGTGGATCTGCTCCGCTCCGCCCGCGAGCAGTTCCGGGCGGGGGGTGACGTCGCCGGCGAGGCCCGGGCCCTGCGCCGCAGCGGCCACATCGCCCTCGAGTCGGGAAAGGACGACCAGGCCCTCGAGCAGTACCAGCAGGCGCGGGCCCTGGCCATGGAGGCCGGGGACTCCCTCGGCGAGGCCAGCGCCTTCAAGGCCCTCGCGCGGCTGCATTCCCGGTTGGGCCGTGGCGACCGCGCCCATGAGGCCTATGAAAACGCCCTCGACCTGTACCGCTCCATCGGCGACCTCCTGGGCGAGGCGGCGGCACTGAGTGGCCTCGCCCACCTGATGCTGTCCCTCGGCAATCCGGCCGAGGCGCGCGAGAATTTCTCCCAGGCGGCCCGCCGATTCGCCCGCGGCGGCAATCTCACCGCCGAGGCCGAGGCGCTGCTCAGCCTGGCCCGGCTCGAGCGTCCCGGCGATCCCTCCCACGCCCGCCGCCACTTCGAGCACGCCGCCGACCTGTTCGCCCGCGTCGGCCAGCGCGACCAGAGCGACGCCTGCCGCCAGGAGGCGAACGACATCGGGCAGTAATTCTGCTGTGTCATGAAGTGATTGTCAGCCCAGCGACGTCAAGAAAGAAGGCGCAACACGGAAGAACGGTAGATCTCTTGAAAAGTCAGCGACTCCACCAGTTCCAATTATGGCCGTCTGGAGGGAAATCGCCACGCGGCTTTCGGCGCAGGGGCGCCGACCCGCTTCATGCCGGAGGCGTGTCTTCGACATGACGCGGGCTCGGCTTCCAGAAAATCCGCGGATTTTCTGGAAGCCGTATCACATCTTCAGGCCTTCAGCAGGCCTCCTGATGCCACAGGAAATAGGCGCTCCGGCCGACGTCCTTGGCGGTACGCAGGGCCCTGTAGGCATCGCGCAGCAGCAGCCTGGCGTTGGTGCCGTCGGTCGGATAGATGACGATGCCGACGTTGGCCGTCACCGTCACCTCCCGCCCGCAGACATCGAAGGGGCGGCCCAGGGCGGCGATGACCTTCTCCGCCACCCGGACCGAGACCGCCCAGTCCGACGGCCCCTCGAGGACCACGGCGAACTCGTCGCCACCCATGCGGGCCGCCACATCCACCTCGCGCAGAACGCGACGCAGCCGGTCGGCGACACCGCACAGCAGGGCATCCCCCACGTCCTGGCCCAGGTCGGCATTCACGGCGCCGAACCCGTCGATGTCGAGGTAGAGCACGCCCACCGTCACGCGGGCGCGCCTGGCGCGGGCGATGGCATCATTGAGGCGGTGCTCCAGTTCCTCGCCGTTGGCCAGCCCGGTCAGCGTGTCGTGCCGCGCGAGGAAACGCAGGTTGTCCTCGATCTCCCTGCGTTCGGTGATGTCCTCGCCAAGATTGAGACTGCCGCCCACCAGGCCCTCGTCGTCGATCACCAGCGAGGTACGCCAGGCGACGATGCGCCGCCGGCCGTCCCGGGTGACCAGTTCGTCCTCGTGGTAATCGACCACCGGTATCAACGGGCGCCCGGCCCGACCGTGACGGTCCGCCCGATCGCCGGGGGTGGCGATCTCGGTCCACAGCCTGCCGAGAAGTTCATCCTCCTCATAGCCCAGCACGGCACAGGCCTTCGGGTTGGCCAGGGTGATCCGCCCCCCGGCATCGAGGGCCACCACCATGGTCGCGGCGATCTGCAGGTACATCTCGGCCGATGGGCGATTCGGCGCCGGGCGGCGCTGGGAGAGCTCCGTGATGGTCTCCACATGAGCCAGGCGGCCCCCCTCCAGCCGCACCGCCTGATGCCGGCACTCGGACCAGCGGCCGGTCATGCCGTGGTGGCGCTGGTGGACATAGGTGCCGTTGGGCGCGCCGTCGCGGCCGACGATGGCGTGCCGCGGGCACTCCGTGCAGGGGCCGCTTCCGTCCGGCTGGGCGATGTCCCAGCAGCAGCGGCCCACCACGTCACCGACCAGGGCCTGAGCCCGCTGGTTGACGTAAAGAATCTCGTGAGTAACCATGTCGGAGACGAAGACGATGGCATCCAGACCGTCAAGAACAGCACCGGCGGAAAAACCGGATTCGCCACCCGTATCCCTGTTCTCGGGCTCCTTCGGCTTCCTGGCTAGCCTGCGGCCTGTGGCCCCCCCCCCGCCGCCGACTGGCCGATCCGCAGGAAATGACCGCGTACTTCCCTCATTCTGCTGACAAGACGTCGGCATGGCTCGCCCCCCTTGCTCCACCCGGACGATCGGACGATCGGTGGAGCCGCGTTCTTCCGTGATGCTTTGTCCGACCGCACAATTCCCTTCTCACTGTGACGACCATCATAGCAGAGGCAAATTAACTCCGCAGTAATTTTATATTGGCATAATATAGCATGACATGAACATCATGTTAAGCTTGTTATTGTCGAAAATTTTATGCTATTTTTCAGAGGGTTGCGGCGGGGGAGGCGGCAATGGCAGTGGCGACGCAATGGAAGACGAGGTGGCTCGGCGTACTGCTGGCCGTGCCGTGGCTGCTGGCGGCGGGGGCCGGGACGGCGACGGCGGCGGAGCGGAAGGTGGCGCTGGTGGTGGGCAACGCCGCCTACACCCATGCGACGCCCCTCGACAATCCGGTCAACGACGCCACCCTGATGGCCGAGACACTGAAGGGCGCCGGCTTCGACCTGGTGGGGGGGAAGGCACGCACCGACCTGGACCGGGCCGGCCTCGAACAGGCCATTCACGATTTCGGCAAGATGGTCCGCGGCGGAGCGGTGGGACTGTTCTATTATTCCGGCCACGGTGTGCAGGTCGATGGCAAGAACTACCTGATCCCCGTTACCGCCAACGTCGAGACGCGCACCGACATCAAGTACCAGTTCGTCGATGCCGACTTCGTCCTCGACGAGTTGAATGCCGCGGGAACCGCCGTCAATGTCGTCATCCTCGATGCCTGCCGCAACAATCCCTTCGGCAGCCGGGGCTTTCGCGCCACCAGCGGCGGACTGGCGCAGATGACGGCGCCACGGGGCACGCTGATCGCCTATTCGACCGGCCCGGGCAAGGTGGCCTCGGACGGGGCCGGCCGCAACAGCCCGTTCACGTCGGCGCTGGCCCGCACCATTGGCACCTCTGGCATGCGCATCGAGGACGTGTTCATCAAGGTCGGCCAGGAGGTGGAAAAGGCCACCGGCGGCGAGCAGGAGCCATGGCAGTCCAACAACCTGCGCGGCATCTTCTATCTCGCCGGCGGGGCGCAGGGGACCCAGACGGCGGCTCTCCCGGTTCTCCCCGAGCCGCCGGCCTCCGCGGTCGACAAGGAGACGGTGTTCTGGCAGTCGATCCAGAACAGCGACGACCCCGCCCTCTTCGAGGCCTACCTGCGCCAGTATCCCAGGGGCACCTTCGCCGCCATCGCCACCGCCCGCCGGGATGCCCTGCGCACCCACCCCACGTCGCCGCCCAGGCCGCGCCAGGCAGCCGACGCCACGTCCCTGTCCGGCGAGGACTTCCTTCGCCCGAATCCGGACCGGCGCCGCCCCCCGCCGCGCCGTCCAGGGGAAGAGGGAATGCTCGGCCAGCGTCCTCCGGAGGGGCGCCCCATGGGTCCCCCCCCCGAGGGCGGTGACGAGGGCGGCCGACGCGAGTCCCGGGCTGAACTGCGCCAGGCTCTCGAGCAGTTGAAGAACAAGGACTTCGAAGCGGCCGAGCGCGGGTTCCGCGCCTTCATCGACGCCCATCCCGACGAGCCCATGACCGGCATGGCCCTCTTCGGTCTGGGCGAAACCCATTTCGTCCGCTTCAACTACCGTGAGGCGGCTCTTGCCTTCTCACAAAGCTATCGGGAGCATCCCGGGGGACACAAGGCCGACGAAGCCCTGCTCAAACTGGCCATGTCCCTCTCCCACATGGGGAAGAACAAGGAAGCCTGCGCGGCGCTGAACCGCCACGCGACCGAATTCCCCAACGGCGACGAACGAAAGACGAAGCACATCACCGAACTCCGGCAGCGGCTTGGTTGCACCTGAGCTGTTCAGGCCTTGCAGGATGCGATCCGCGCGATTAGAGCAGTTTCCGCTCAAGCGGAAACTGCGAAAAGCCCGCGCGGCGCTTGAGCGGCCAGAGGCAAATTCTAGAGCGTTTCCGCTCAGGCGGAAAACGCTCTAGAGCATTTTCAGACCGAGCCGAATCGCCAGGGATTCCCATGACGCAATTTTTATGGTTCATAGAAGGCCGATCGCAACAGGCGAGGGTCGTCGATGACATGGCGTAGCGGGCAAG
>JAMOBE010000163.1:0-4803 GCA_039908285.1 Alphaproteobacteria bacterium | reverse complement strand
CATGAACCTTTATGCCGAGGGCGATCTCGCCCCCGACAAGGTGCGCGAGATCGCCACCACCCTGAACGTCTCCGAGACCGAGGTGGTGGAGATGAATCGGCGTCTTTCGGCGCCCGACTCGTCGCTCAACACCCCGGTCGGCGATGACACGGGGGTCGAGCGTCAGGACCTGCTGGTGGACCGCTCGCCCGGCCCCGAAGCGGTGCTTGCCGAAACCGAGGAGGCCGGGCTGCGCCGCCGCCTGCTGCGGGAGGCACTGGGAAGCCTCAACAGTCGGGAGCGCCACATCATCGAGAACCGGCACCTGTCCGCGACACCTCTCACCCTCGATGAACTGGGCCGCCATTACGGCGTCAGCCGCGAGCGGGTGCGGCAGATCGAGGCCAATGCCCTGGCCAGGCTGACCGCCGCGGTCAGGGAGGCCTGGCGCTGCGCCAATGCCCCGCGGGTGGTGTCGGCTTAGTTGGCTTTGGCCGGGGCCGGCCGTTCGTCCGCGCCCCGGCCGCCTTTCTCCAGTATCCTGCTCAGTTCTTGTGCAGTCACCGTGGTGACGGCGGACTTGTCTGCCTATGGCGTAGGCAGCGACCCGTCATCGCGGACTGCCGACGGCCTTGCGTCATGGGCGGCACGGTTCTTGATTGGTGCGGCGTCGATGCGGCGGCGGTTCGGCCGCACGAACCAATTCAGGGAGTACGCGATGAAGCTCATCATGGCCATCATCAAGCCCTTCAAGCTTGACGACGTGCGCGAGGCACTGACGCCGCTCGGCATCCAGGGGATTACCGTCACCGAGGTCAAGGGCTTCGGCCGGCAGAAGGGGCAGACCGAGATCTACCGGGGCGCCGAATACGTGGTCAACTTCCTGCCCAAGGTCAAGCTGGAGGTGGCGGTCAACGACGACCTGGTGGACCGCGTCGTCGAAACGATCCAGCAATCGGCCAAGACGGGAAAGATTGGCGACGGCAAGATCTTCATCTTCGACATCACCAAGGTCCTGCGCATCCGCACCGGCGAAACCGACGCGGAGGCGCTCTGACATCCAATACCGCGCGGAAGGCTTCACTGGATCGCGGGGGCGGGTGGTGGTATATCCCTGGCGAAGATCGAACAATTCGCCACATTGAGGCCAATGCCATGACCGACTGCCCCTGCGGTTCCGGCCGCGACCTTGATGAGTGCTGCGGCCCTCTCATTGCCGGCCGACAGCCGGCCCTGACGGCCGAAGCGCTGATGCGGTCGCGGTACACGGCCTATGCCGTCGGAGCCATCGACTACCTTCATGATACCCTGGCCCCCGATCGCCGCGGCGACTTCGATCGCGCCGAGACCGAGACGTGGTCGCGATCCAGCGAGTGGCCGGGCCTCGACATCCAGCGGGTGGAGGCCGGCACCGGCGAAGACGAGACCGGTGTGGTGGAGTTCACCGCCCATTACCGCCGCGACGGCCGCGACCTGTCTCTGCACGAGATCTCGCAGTTCCGCCGCGAGGGCGGGCGGTGGTACTACGTGGACGGCCGGACGGGCCAGCAGCCGATCCGGCGGGCCTCCCCCAAGGTCGGGCGCAACGATCCCTGTCCGTGCGGCAGTGGCAAAAAGTACAAGAAGTGCTGCGGCGCCGCGGCTAATCCTACCGTGTCATGACGCGATTATCCGTGTTGCGTCATTTTTTATCGAAGTCCGCACCATATGGGGCCGCGTGACTCGATCTTTCCGCTCGCCAATTTCACAGGCTGTTACGAAGCGCCGCCACCGCCAGGATGAGGCCGTCCAGGACGAACTGGACTGCGAGGGCGGCCAGGATGATGCCGAGGATGCGGGTCACCACGTTGCTGCCGGTCCGGCCCAGTATCTTCAGCAGACGACCAGCGTGGAGAAACAGCACCAGGGTGATGGCCATGACCAGCGCGACCAGTCCGAGCAGGGCCGCTCCGGCCAGTGGGTCGCCCTCGGTGCGCCCCATGAGCAGGACCACGGTCGTCATGGCTCCCGGCCCGGCCAGCAGGGGAAAGGCCAGGGGGAACACGGTCAGATCCTCGCGCACCGCGGCCTCCATGTCCTCGCTCTCGGTGATGCCGCGCAGGCCGCTCGGCCGGGCGAAGACCATGTCGGTGGCGAGCAGGAACAGCAGGATGCCACCACCGATGCGGAATGCCGGCATGCCGATGCCGAGAACGGCGAACAGCGCCTCTCCCCCCAGCGCAAACAGAAACAGGATGATCACGGCCAGGGCGCAGGCCTTGAAGGCCATCCGGCGACGCTCCCCGGGCGGGACGACGCGGGTCATCAGCGCGAAGATGGCCGCCGTGCCCACCGGGTCGATCACCACGAACAGGGTGGTGAAGCTGTACAACAGCGATTTCAGCATGCTATCCCTATCGCGGCGGAGCCGCAACTAATAAATGAGTCGTATTGCTGATCCCGAGAATCTTCGCGCGTAGCGAAGATTCTCGGGATCAGCAATACAGGCCCTCTTCAGATCGGGATTCAATCATGCCAGTGGACGACCTCCCGCGCCATGGCGGCGATCTCGCCGCCGCCACGCGCCGCTACGGTGAGCCGCGGGCGGGATGGCTCGACCTGTCGACCGGGGTCAATCCGCGACCCTATCCGCTGCCGGCCCTGGACCCGGCGTGCTGGACGCGCCTGCCCGATTCGGCGGCCGAGACCGCCCTGCGGCGCGCAGCCGCCGCCGCCTTCGGGAGCGGAGGGGAAACGGTGGTCGTGGCGGCACCGGGGACGCAGGCGCTGATCCAGTGGCTGCCGCGGCTCGAGCCCCCCTCCCCGTCCTCCACCGTCGCCGTGCTCTCCCCGACCTACGCCGAGCACGCCGCCGCCTGGGCCGCGGCCGGCCATCGAGTCATGGACGTGGCGCACCTGGATGCCGCACCGACGGCCGACGTGGTCGTCGTCGTCACTCCCAACAACCCCGACGGCCGGATCGTCCCTGCCGGCGATCTGGCGGCCACGGCCGCGCGGACCAGGCTCCTGGTGGTGGACGAGGCCTTCGCCGATCCCCTCTCGGCCGCGGCGTCTCCGGGTCCCGGCGGCGGACGGATGGTGGCGCTGCGCTCGTTCGGCAAGTTCTTCGGACTGCCCGGACTCCGTCTCGGATTCGCCCTGACCGACCCGGTCACCGCAGAGACGCTCCGGGCAGCCATGGGACCGTGGCCGGTGGCCGGCCCGGCGCTGGCCGTCGCCACCGTCGCCCTCGCCGACCGCGCCTGGATCGAGGACACCCGGCGGTGGCTGGACGGCATGGCCGGGCGCCTGGACCAGGCGCTGTCCGCGGCCGGACTGGAGGTGGTGGGTGGCACCCCCCTGTTCCGCCTGGCGCGGGTACCGGGAAACGGAGCCTCGGCCCTGCACGACCGCCTGGCCCGGCGCGGGATCCTGGTGCGCGCCTTCACCTGGTCCGCCGACCGACTGCGATTCGGTCTGCCGGCCGACGAGGCGGGCCTGGCCAGGCTGTCCGCTGCACTGCGGTAGAGACCGTCGTTCAGGCCGGTTCAGACCCGGGCCAGCGCCTGCTCGACGAACTCGAGTCGGTCCTGGCCCCAGAACATCTCGCCCTCGATGATCCAGGTGGGCGCACCGAAGACACCGCGCGCGATGGCCTCGTCGGTGTTGGCGCGATAGAGACGAGCGGCGTCCTCACCGTCGGCGGCGGCCAGAAGGGCCCGGCCGTCCAGCCCCGCCTCTCCGCCGATGGCCGTGAGGGTAGCCCGATCGGCGATGTCGCGCTCCTCGATCCACACCGCCCGCAGCACGGCCCTGGCCAGACGCCCGGCGGCCGGATCGTTCATCTTCGCCGCGGCGATGACCATGCGGGCCGCCAGCGAGTCATCCACCGGGAAGTGGCGCGGCTCGGGCACGATGGGAATGCCGAGGTGAGCGCTCCACCGCGCCATCTCGACCAGGCGATAGGCCCGCCGCTGCGGCGCCCTTTTGGCCAGCGGCAATCCCCCCGACACGGCGAAAACATCGGCCAGAATCTTCGGCTTATGATGAACGACGGCACCGTGCCGTGCCGCCAGGGCCGCGAAGCGCTCTCCCCCCAGATAGGTAAAGGGCGAGGCCAGCGAAAAGTAATAGTCCACCACCTTGGACATCGGAATCCCCTGGTTTTTTGACCGGATGACATTATGCTGTCGAGAGCGCGCCTGCAAGTCATGGAGGGCATCACCGCCTTCATGTTGCAGTGCAGCAAATACGCAGGCGGTAATTTACTGTTCTCAATCTGGGGTTTTCATGTATTCTCGAGTCCACATGCATCTTCTCGAACTTGGGAGTCCGCCACCGTCAGCGACGGGGACGGCAGCGGGTGTCCCGTTACGGGTGGTGCACGAGGGGTAGGAAACTCCGAAAAACAAAAGATGAACGCGGGAAGGTAACGGAGCTGGAGATGACACTGGATCCTCTTTACTGTCCGAAAAGTGGGTGCAATACCTTTGGTGTGTCGCTTTACAACGCGCAGGTGCGCAGCCTCCTCAAGGAGAACCGCACCCACTCCGTCTTCAATGATGACTGGGCCAACGAGCACTGCCAGCGGGTGACCGCGCATGATGCCGACGAGGCCCGCGTTCTGGCGCTCAAGCGCTTTCGGCCCGAGGATGGTTTCGTCATTACCGAAGTGGTTCCGCTGCCGTTCACCTGAACGGGGCGTTCTCCGCCGGAGCCAGTCTCATCCATGATGGCGGTCGGGGCGTCAGGCGCGCACCGGCGGCCGTCAGGGGGTGCCCGGAAGAGATCCTGGACCCGGAAGAGATCGTGGACCCAAGATATTCAACCCGCAGAAAGGCCATG
>JAMOBE010000162.1:0-4832 GCA_039908285.1 Alphaproteobacteria bacterium | reverse complement strand
GACCGTCGAGGCGCTCTGGTCAACCATCGGCGAATGCCTCGACAAATTCTCGCCAAACGAGTGCTCAAACTATTTCCGCCATGCCGGTTATGGACGCTCGGCATGAAAATGCTCTAGGCGAGCCAAGAGACCGCGACAAGGGAAAGCCTCGGAATCCTCCTAGACTAGTCGGTTTCACTACCGGCCAGCAGGGTGCCCGCTTCTCGCCCAAATTCGATCGACTGGCAGACGCTCTCTCCCGCAATCCTTCCGGTCTGGAGCTGCGAACCGATCCGGCGGCGCTCGCGCCGGAGCGGTTGTTGGTGTTCGAGATTCGCGGTTCCCTCGTTACGTTCGCCGCCGCCGTTCAGAAGATCGAGGGGTTGGAACTCATCGACGAGGAGGAACTGGCGGCGGACGAAGACGACAAGGAGCCGGTTGCCTACCTGATGATGCCGGACGTTCGCGCACTCCACGAATTGGTGTCCCTATGGCGACGTTGGCAACGTGGCGAAGAACTTGGACGTGGATTGACGCCGTGGCGCGATGTTTTCGCCCTGCTCCGGGATCTGCGGTCATGGGGACCGGACGACCGCGTGCGGCCGGAAGACGGCAACTTTCTTACCGATGAAATTGATGGAAGATCGGATGACGAACGAGTGTTGCTGGAAATCGAGCTTGTATTCCGCAGCAACGACAACGATGCCGACCGCGCCGAAGTCGCTGTCCGTAATGCCATAACTCAGTTTGATGGTCGCATCGTTTCTCGTTCGCGTATCGAAGACATCACGTATCACGCCGTGCTTGCCGAGCTTCCGGTGCTACAGGTTCGGGCGATTATCGATCGCTCATCGAAGAGCATCGCTGGACTTGATCCGGTGATGTATATCCGGCCACAGAGCGTCGCGACCTCAATTGGTCTCGGGGAACCCTCCGATCTGCGGGCGAGAGCTGACGTCGGGCGATTGGACGTCCCGGTTCTGGCGCTCCTCGATGGGGTTCCGGTCGCCGCCCATCCCCACCTCAGTCAGCATGTGACCGTTGACGATCAGTTCGGGCTGGAAGATGGCGCGCTGGTAACCGAGCGCACTCATGGCACGGCGATGGCCTCGCTCATCATTCATGGCGACTTGAACCGCCAGGAAGCGGCACTTCCAAGACAGATCCACGTGGTGCCCGTATTGGGACGCGATGACAAGTTCCCACCCGATCAGCTGGTTGTGGATATGATCTATACGGCCATCATTGCCATGCGTTCCGGAGAGGAGCCGACAGCGCCGAATGTTCTTATTGTCAACATGTCGCTCGGTAATTCCCGACGACCATTTCACGGCCAGTTGTCGGCCTGGGCCCGTCTGCTTGATCGTCTGGCCTATCGCTTCGGAATCCTCTTTCTTGTAAGCGCCGGCAACATTGTCGATTCGTTTGGCGTAGAGGCATTCGCAACCAGGACCGCCTTTGAAGACGCGCCGCCGTCTGAACGGCGAACCGGGGTTCTCCAGGCACTCGGAAATATCGTGGCCGACCGACGTCTGCTCTCCCCCGCCGAAACCGTCAATGGACTCACCGTTGGTGCCAGCAATGACGACTGGGTTGGGGCGAAGGAACGGTCCTCGCAGGTCAACATCGATCCCTATCCAGACATGAGGATATCCAACCCATCGAGTGCGCTTGGTCCCGGTTTTGCGCGCTCCGTCAAGCCGGACATTCTCATGCCGGGGGCGCGGGAGCATCTCCGCGTCGTCAGGAACGATGCGTATATCGACGTCAAGCCAGTGCAGGCGTCACGCTCGGCCGGCATCAAGGTCGCCGCACCTCCCCGAGACGGCCGGGAGAATGCCGAAGGGTTCACCAATGGGACCAGCGCGGCGACCGCCCTGGCATCGAGGACCAGCCACCGTATCCATGACGCCCTGGAGGCCGCCTACGGAGAGGCCTTTACCAGACTGACACACCGTGAGAGAGCCGTGGTCCTGAAGGCTCTTCTTGTTCATCCGGCCCAATGGCCGGATAAGGCGGCGTCACTGATTCGTTCGACGATCGGGCCACCGGATGGAAAATATCATGCCCAGCAACGCGACAACATCCGGCGGTTTCTTGGCTATGGCTTCGTGGACGGCGATGACGCGGTCGCCTGTGCCGCGGATCGGGCGACGTTCTGGGCCGTAGGTACCCTTGAAGGCAACAAGACCGCGACCGTTCATGTTCCCGTGCCGGCCGCGATTGGTGGGAAGTCGCAATTCCACGCGTTGTCGGCAACACTCGCATGGTTCACGCCCGTCTCCCCCGGCCGCAAGAGCTACCGGGCGGTCCGGCTGGAGCTCCTGGAGCCTGAAGAAATCGACAGCCTGAGCGTGAAGTCCTTCACCGACCAGCCTGATGCCAACCAGACAAAACGGGGCACCGTGATCTCACGCCGCTGGGCCGGTTATAAGGCACCGATGGTAACGGCCGATATGACGATACCGTTGTCGGTCCAGCGCAATCCAGACCAGGGAGCACAGATTGATGAGCCCGTTCCATTTGCACTAGCCGTCACCTTGACGATGCCCGGCGTCGTCGAGATCTATGAACAGGTGAGACAGCGTCTGGCCGTTCGGCAACTTGCGCCGGCTTGAGTTCAATTATAGTTACCATCGATGACGCGCGCCCGCATCCATCTTGCCTCTACAAGGTGTCCCTCCTCAGTTTCCCGTCGATCGCAGAAATTCTCGCTTATCGGATATGGGGGGGAAGTGCCATAGTGTCTGCACCGCCATTTCGCACCGTCCCCTCTCCTTAACCATAAACCATACTGCGCAAATTCGCGCATACCATGTGCTCTATGCGTTGTGCGCATTGCTCTGCAGTCGCGATTCGGGCTCCGTTGGCTGGACAATCCCCATTCACTGGTGGGGGGCGACGAACAGGTAGTTGGCCGTCGCCCCGTGGGCAGCGTCAAGAAGCGTCATCGTTCCTTCCAATTCGCCGCCAGCATCGGTGCGAGCTGTCCCGCCACGTCGCCCGACAGGGTTAGTTGGCCGGCTGGTGGTGGATTGAAGGCGGCCATGGCCTGGACCAGGGTATCGACCGACGCCCGTGCCAGGACGTGCCCGTCGGCGGTTTCGAACGCCGAGACCTGGTTCGCCGGGCTCTTGTACCAGTCGGCCACCACCACCCGGTCGGCGGTGCCGATCACCCCGGCGACCAGATCGAACTTGGAGCGGCTGAGCCAGACTTGGTCGGTCGATACTCCGGCCCCAAACACGATGCTGTCGCCGTCGGCGGCGCATCCCTTGTTGACCACGGTATCACTGCCGTCGCCGCGGCCGAAAAGGTAGCGGTCCGCCCCGGCGCCCCCCTCCAGGGTGTCGTCGCCGCAAAGGCCGGCCAGCACGTTGGCCCCGGCGTCGCCGGTCAGCTTGTCGGCGTAGGCGGAGCCCTCCACCCCCTCGATGGAGACCAGGGTGTCCTTCTTGGCGTCAGCTTTGTTGGTGCTCCCCTTGCCGAGATCGACCACCACGGCGCCCGTCGATGTCGTATAGGACGCCGTGTCGAAGCCCGCGCCACCGTTCAACAGGTCGGCGCCCGCCCCGCCGAGGAGGCGGTTGTCGAGACCGTCGCCGATCAGGGTGTCGTTGAAGCCGCTGCCGATGACGGTTTCAAGCCGGGCATAGGTGTCACCGTCCGCCCAACCGCCCGACCCGAAACCGGTCGCGAGGTTGATCGTCACCGCCGCGGTCGAGCCGGAGTAGTCGACGGTGTCGCCCCCGGCCCCGCCGTCGTGAAGCTCGGCGGCGGCTGTCGCCGTCAGCCAGTTGTCGACCGCCGCCACGTCCAGGGTGACACTGCCGCGGGCGGTGGCGCCGTGCTCATCGGCAACGACGTAGACGAAGGACGCCACTCCGGCGAACCCGAAAGTCGGGGCGAAAATCACATTGCCGTCGGCGGTGATGGCGACCGTGCCGTTGACCGCCTGCTCCACCCCGGCCAGACGCAGCACCGCACCGTGATCGGCGTCGCTGTCATCGCCGATGAGGGCGCTGGCGGTCACCAGAATTGGCGCGCTCTCCAAACCGGACCCGACGTTGGCGGTCGCCACCGGCCCATCGTTGGCGCCGACGACGGTGAGGATCGCCGTGGCCTCGGACGACACCCCATGCTCGTCGGTGACGCGATAGGTGAAGCTGACGTCGCGGGTCTCGCCCTCGGCCAAATCCTCGAACCCGCCGGCCGGATCAAAGCGGAAGGTGCCGTCGTCGTTGTTGGTGACGCTGCCGGCTTCGGGCTGGCTCACGATGGTGTAGGTGAGCACTGCGCCATGGTCCACGTCCGAACCATTGAAGGCGAAAGTCGCGGCCGGACCGTCCTCGCCCCGGCCATAGGCGACCGCGGCTGCCACCGGGCCATCGTTTCTACCCTCGACCGTCAGGGTCAGGGTCTGCGGCACCTTGGCGTGACCGTCGAAGACGTTGTAGGTGAAGGTCAGCGTCTCGCTTTCCCCGACGGCCAGGTCGTTGAACTGGGCCGGATCGAGGGCGAAGGTGCTGTCCTCCTGAATGAAGGTGACGGCCCGTCCGCCGGTCTGCGTCAGGTCGGTCGCCGACAGCACGTCGGTGGCGTCGACGTCGGTGGCCCCGGCCAAGAGGTCGGCGGTGAAGGGCGCCGCGTCCTCGTGGCTGGCCCCCGACAGACTCGCCGCCAGCACCGGCAGGTCGTTACGGCCCTCGACCGTCAGGGTCAGGGTCTGCGGCGCCTTGGCATGGCCGTCGAAGACATTGTAGGTGAAGGTCAGCGTCTCGCTTTCCCCGACGGCCAGGTCGTTGAACTGGCCGGGGTCGAGGGTGAAGGTGCTGCCGTCCTGAATGAAGGTG
>JAMOBE010000161.1:0-4854 GCA_039908285.1 Alphaproteobacteria bacterium | reverse complement strand
AGGGAGAAGATTCCTGGAAGTGTTCAGGAGCCAGAGCCTCCCATCAACCTCCCGCCCGCCCCTTCACCCCCAGGCCCCATCACCGAGCCCCGGGCCGGCATTCGCCTGCTGCCGATTCCGGCGGGGGAGTTCATGATGGGCGGGGACGTCCACAATGACGAGCAGCCCATCCATCGGGTGCGGGTGCCGGGCTTCCTGCTGGGGGAGACCCCGGTGACCAACCAGCAGTATGGCCAGTTTCTGAACACCACCAATCGTAAAAAGCCGTACCGCTGGGGGGAGGACCGATTCTCCGATCCGGAGCAGCCGGTGGTGGGGGTGGTCTGGGACGACGCCATGGCGTTCTGCGCCTGGCTGTCGGAGGGCTCGCGGTTGGTCTTCTCCCTGCCCAGCGAGGCGCAGTGGGAGTACGCGGCACGGGGTACGGACAGGCGGGTCTATCCGTGGGGCAATGATAAGCCGACGCGGCAACACGCCTGCTATGGTCTTGATTACGAGAAGGACAAGCCGGCGCGGGTCGGCAGTTTCCCGGCCGGACGGGGGCCGTTCGGGGCACTGGATCAGGCGGGCCTGGTCTGGGAGTGGTGCGCCGACGATTGGCACGACACCTACGAGGGGGCCCCCGACGATGGTACGGCATGGACGCCCAGTGGTAGCGCGAAGCGCGGTATGCGCGTAGTGCGAGGTGGAGCCGGTAGCTCTTCGCCCGACTTCCTCCGGGCGGCCTGTCGCGGCAGGCTCGATGCCTTGAGCCGGTACGGCTACTTCGGCTTTCGCGTCGCTGCCGCCCCCGCGAGCACATAAGGCCCCATTCGGGGGCCGAAGCTCCCGAAAAAGCGCCACTCACCCTCGGGTCCGCTAAACGCTGGGACGGAAACGCTGGAGCGGGTGAAGGGAATCGAACCCTCGTCGTAAGCTTGGGAAGCTTCTGCTCTACCATTGAGCTACACCCGCGAGCGCCCGGACTCTAGCGGGTTTCCCGATGTGGGGCAACGGGAAAGACAAAGGTCGGAGAGCGATCGGGTGAACCGATCAAAAGCCCTCTCCCCCCGGAAGCTGCCGTATGCACGCAGGTTGTACAAAATTTACGCGTAGAATCCATGGGGTTGATCCCGATGCACATGGACGTGAGGTCGCGAGTCGATCTTTACGCTCGACGGTGTCACTCCGCGGCGATTCGGCGAAGGGCGTCCTCATCGCAGTGCACGTGCTTGCCGGTCCCCTGGGCGATGATGCCGGTGCGACGGAACTCGGCGATGATGCGGCTTGCGGTTTCCGTCGTCACTCCCAGCATGGCGCCGACGTCCTCGCGGCTGAACAGGCTGCAATCCGGTCCCGACTCCTCCTCGATGACCTGCAGCAGCAGCCGCGCCACCCGCGCCCGCGCCGAACCGGTCGACAGCTCGGTCAGCCACTCGTCGGCCTGAGACACCGACTGGTGCCATCGCAGCATGAGCTGACGATGCAGCCGCGGGGTCTCCTGACTCAGCCTGGTCACCACCTCCCGGGGGATGCGGCAGGTGAGGGTTGGCCTCAAAACAACCGCCGCGTGTTCATACGGTTTGTCCAGCAGCACTTCCAGCCCGAGCGTATCCCCCTGTCGCAGCAGCCGCACGATTCGCTGGCTGCCATCGGGAAGATAATTCACCAGTTTGACCAGGCCATTGCGCATGGTGTAGAGGAACGACCCGGCGTCATCCATCTCATAGACCGTGCGTCCCGCCTCGTAGAAGACCTCATCGATGGGCAGGTGGACGAGCCCGAAGTCCTCATCCTTGAGGTCGGCGAACAGCGCCACTTCGCGGATGCTGCACCCTCGGCACTCGGCCTCGGTGGTGCAGCCAGGGCCGGTGCGCGCTGTTTTTTCCGGGTGCTTTTCCGGGTGCATTCGTCGGTTCATCGTCCCGTCCGTCACCAATCCAACGCTCCGCTCGCCGCACGTCGACCGACTGGATCAGCCGGGCTCGGAAGACCAGGACACAACGGTACCACATGAACTGTCCCGTCGGTAGCATGCGAAAAGTCGCATCTCGGCCTCGTATTCCGTGGTAGGTGCGGCGGCGCCTGCGTGGGATGCCTCCGTCGTCAACCGGCACGCCATCATCGGCAGTCCAGGAAAAGAGCCATGTTTTCGTCTTCGCTGTCCTCCTCCCGCCGGATCTGTGTGGCGCCAATGATGGACTGGACCGATCGCCACGGTCGCTATTTCCTGCGCCTGATTACCCGGCGGGCCCTGCTGTACACGGAGATGGTGCCGACGGCGGCGCTGCAGCGGGGGGATCGGGCGCGCTTCCTCGATCATCATCCCGATGAACACCCGCTCGCCCTCCAGCTTGGGGGAGGGGACCCGGCGGCCCTGGCCGAGTGCGCGCGCATGGCCGAGGACTGGGGATACGACGAGGTGAACCTCAACGCGGGCTGTCCCTCGGACCGAGTCGCCGCCGGCGGCTTCGGCGCCTGCCTGATGGCCGAGCCGGAGCGAGTCGCGGCCTGCGTCGCCGCCATGAAGGCGGCCGTCCGGGTCCCGGTCACCGTGAAGCATCGCATCGGCATCGACGATCGGGACGACGGAGAACACCTGGACGCCTTTGTCCGCACCATCGTCTCCGCCGGCTGCGATGCCGTCATCATTCACGCCCGCAAGGCCATCCTCGGCGGACTGAGCCCGAAGCACAACCGGACCGTTCCGCCGCTGCGTCACGACCTGGTCCACGGCATCAAGGCCGCGATGCCCGGCGTCACGGTGGTGATCAACGGCGGCATCGTCACCCTCGACCAGGCGGCTGTCCATCTCGAGCGGGTGGACGGGGTGATGATCGGCCGGGCCGCCTTCGACACGCCCTACATGCTGGCCGACGTCGACCGCCGCTTTCACGGCGACCCGGGTCCGCCGCCGACGCGCGCCGAGATCCTCGATGCGCTCGTGGACTACGCCCGCCAGCAGCAGGCTCGGGGCGTCGGTCTCGATCGGGTGTTCCGCCGCGTGCATGGCCTGCTCCGTGGACTCCCCGGAGCCCGCGCCTGGCGCCGGCGACTCCAGGAAATCATACTTAGGTCGAATGCCGACCCCCTCCTTATTGCGGAGGCCACGGGCCGTTTGATGGGCCAATTGTGAATTTACCCGTCCCAGGAACTGGACTAATTCTGAAGGGTGACATTACTGCCATCAGGTCTCGGGAGTTTACCCATGGACGGACGCGATCAGGACCGCACGAACGATCAGGCGAACAGCGGCAACGAGGGAGCCCATCCCGCCGAGCCCCGGACGCCCGATCAGGTGGCAGACGCCCGTTCCCTTGTCGGCTCCGAGCCGATCGGCCGCGTCGAAACCGTCACCGGCACCGTCGAGGTCATCCGTGCCGACGGCACCCACGTGGTCCTCGCCAAGGGGGACCCGGTCTTCCAGGGCGACACCCTGCAGACATCGGCTGACGGAGCGGTCGGCGTCGTCTTCATCGACGACACCACCCTCGCCCTGGGCAAGGGCGGGCGCGTCGTCCTCAATGAGATAAACTTCGACCCCACGTCCCACTCGGGCACCTTCGATGCGTCGGTGGAACAGGGCGTGTTCTCGTTCGTCAGCGGCCAGATCTCGAAGTCCGGCGTCGATGCGATGACCGTCCACACCCCCGTCGCCTCTCTCGGTATCCGCGGTACCAAGGTGGTGGGCGAGGTTGGCTCCGGCGGCCACGAAAGCTCCTTCAGCCTGCTTCCCGAGGAGGGCGGCTTCGTCGGCGAGGTGGTGATCACCAACGCCGGCGGCATGCAGATTCTCAACCAGCCGGGCGCAACCCTCACGGTTCTGAATGGCATGACCGCCCCGTCGGTGCCGGTGCTCATGTCCATTCCGGGCCTTGAGGGCCGGTATGGGTGGACGCTGAACCACCTGCCGGAGCACGCGCTGAACGATGGCTCGGGCTTTGACCTCGCCAATTTCCAGACCGCCGCCGGTGGGCACACCGACTCCGGTGCCGATCTGGCCAATTTCAGCACCGCGGCGGGCGGAGGAGGCGGGGCCGAGGGCGACTCGGGCTTTGACCTCGCCAATTTCCAGACCGCCGCCGGTGGGCACACCGACTCCGGTGCCGATCTGGTCAATTTCAGCACCGCAGCGGGTGGTGACAGTGACTCGGGCTTCGACCTCGCCAATTTCCAGACGGCGGGGAGTGGCCAACCCGACGACGGTGCCGATCTCTCGACCTTCATGACCGCCACCGGCTCCAACGGCCAGGGCCAGGGTCAGGGGCAGGGTCAGACGGGAAGCGATACGCCCTTCGCCGGCTTTGTGCAAACCAGTGGCACTCCCATCGTCACCGATCCGCCCCCCTCCACTCCCCCCGCATCGCCGACGCCGACTCCCGTTCCGGCCCCCCCGACCTTCCAGCAGACCGCCGCGGCGCCGACGACCGACGATACCGTGCCGCCGACGACACCGACTTCGGATCCAGCCCCAACGGCCCCGACGCAGCAGACGTCTCCCGAGGTGAGCAAGCCCAGTGAGCCGCCGCCTGAGAACACGCCCCCGGGGCCGACCGTTTCGGCGCCAGCTCCCGTCAATGAGGCGCCAGTTGCCGAGGCGGACACGGTCACGACTCAAGCTGGGCAGGCGATCTTCATCGATCCGGCGACGCTCCTTGGTAACGACAGCGATCCGGAGGGGAACACCCTCACCATCACGTCGGTTGGGAATGCCCAGCACGGCACGGTGACCATCGACGACGACGGCAACGTGGTGTTCACCCCCGACGCCGGGTACTCGGCCCACGAGGGGGCCACCTTCGAGTACACCGTCGCCGACGGCCATGGCGGCACGGCGACGCAGGTGGTGACGGTTGACGTCAATGGAGCGCCGGT
>JAMOBE010000160.1:0-4882 GCA_039908285.1 Alphaproteobacteria bacterium | reverse complement strand
ATTTCATACGGCGCGCCGCCGGTCTCGATCCGGCCCTGGTTCCTGAAGAACCGGAAATATCCGTCGCCGGCCTCGATGACGTAGGTTTGCTCGGTCGAAAACTCGAACGGAATGATGATGGTCTTCTTGGCCGACGTCTTCACCTCGGCGATGAAGCGGGTGCCGCCGCGCCGCTCGGCCGGCCCCTGGGGCAGGAACAGGAAATTCTCCGCCTCCCGCGCCGAATGAAAATAGCTGGCCAGGTCGGTGCGGCCGTCCAGGTAGGGCGAGATCTCGCCCCCGGAAAAGTTGGTGATGACGGGTGTCACGAAGCTCATCGGCGGGCTCCGATGAATTCATCGGCCACGACGTCATCGGGCGTGCCCTCCTGCGCATCGATGGAGCGGGCCTCGCGCAGGGCCGAGTTGGCCAGCGTGGCCAGGCGTTCGGCGACACCTCCCAGACTGGTCAGGCGAAAGGCGATCGCCGCGCCGAGCGACATGGCGATCGCCCGCTTCAGCAGCGGATCCATCACCTCGGGCGTGATGCGGGCGATGTACAGCACCTCGAGCGGCGCCGCCAAGTCGGTCAGAATCCAGCGCCCCTCCGCCTTGAACGGCTCCCCCCCATTGACCTCCAGCACCCGCAGACACCAGGGATCGGTGGGCATGGGATACCTCCACGACCAGCCGAACAACGCCGGATCCCCCGATGACGGGATGCGGGCCCGCGCCATGGCGCTGTTCCAGCGGTGTGACCGCAGGATCGCATCGGCGATATCGGCGTAGCGCGCCGCGCACATCTTGGCGTTCTGGCTGCCGTCGTTGATATCGACGATGGGATCGGCGCCAACCTCGACCAGGGCCATGTTGACGAGCGCGGTCACGGACAAGTCCAGTCTCCAGATGTCAGATGTCAGATGTCAGATGTCAGATGCCAGATGCCAGATTCAGAAAGCCCTTTCTGACATCTGACATCTGACATCTGATCTCTGATCCTCAGTCCACGACCCACAGCACGTGGCCGGCGATCTTCTTCGTCGCCGCCCATGCCTCTCCGACGGCCTTGGCCACCAGGGTGGTTTCAGCCGACAATTCCTCGCCGTAGGAGAGGGCGATGGTGTCGGCGAAGGCGGACGATCCGGCGGCGTCCACCGACGTGGTGTCCAGGTACTTGTTGGCCGTGGTGCCGTCGCCAATCTGGATCTGGGCCGTGCCGCCGGCGGTGGACATGGCTTCCCACGCCACGTGCCCCCGCAGGATGCGAGCCCCCTTCGGCAGGGTCACCAGGTTCAAGGTGTCGTTGACGGCAAGCGTCGCCGTCGGGACGGTGTAGTTGAAATACGACACGCGCACTCGGCCGCCATGCTCGTTGGTCCCGAGCATCTTCTGCGGCGTCGCCGTGCGCTTCGTCTCCTGGTCGCTCTTGTACGCGGTCATAACGGTTCCCTTTCAGATGTCAGATGTCCGATTTCAGATGTCAGGCTCATTTCTGATCTCTGACATCTGACCTCTGAACTCTGATTCACGATTCGACGCAATCGACGGCCACCAGCTTCTCGTCCTCGATGCGGGTGGCATCGAGGCTCATGGTCACGAGGAGCTGGGTGGCATTGCTCTTGTCGGCCCGCTTGTCGATACTGACGGTGATGTCCTCACCCACGGCGAGGCCGATGGCCGAGCGGGCGTAGAACAGACAGCGCCGTTCGTTACCGGTCTTCTTCAGCCGCTCGGACCGGATCCAGGTGAAGCCCATCCACTTTTCAACTTTACCCTCCACCAGGGCCTTGATGACGTTGTAATCATCAGACGCGATCTCGGTCAGATTGAGGAGATTGGTGACCTGCTTCGAGCCCACCACGGCGAAGCGTTCCTCCTCGTCCACCTCGGCGGCGTCGAGGATTTCCTTCACCTGGAGCACCTTGGCCTTGGTCAGCGCCGCGGCACCGGCGGCGATGATCTGGGAACTGGGCAGAGCGATATCCGTTGCAGCGTCGTCTTCATCGATGCTGTGGGACACCGCATCCGCCGCCGCGATGATCACGTCGTCCTTCTGCCGGCTGGCCGCCGCCAGGGCGTTTTCCATGTACTTGCCCTGGGGATCACTCGTCAGCCGCATGACGTCCTGTTTATCCAGCAGGTGCGGAAGCTCGTAGTCGGCGAGCGTGATCCGCCGCCGGCTGTGGGGAACCTCGACGATGCCCGTGTCCTGATGGCGCGACGTGCGCTTGATCATCGAGACAGCGCCGATGCGGTCGTAGTAGCCGAAGCGGCCTTGCAACATGTCGGGATCGGTACGGACCGTGGCTTCCAGCCGCGATGTCCGCTGCTGGGCCAGCATGATGTAGTCGCCCTGGAAACGGTCGACGAAACCGACCGGAATGGTGGTTGTCACGTTATTGCCCTCCATTGCTCAGATGTCAGATTTCTGGCATCCGACATCTGACATCTGATTACGCACCGGCCAGGGTGTAGAGTTCGTTCATGCGGTTCTGCAGCGCCGCGTATTCCGGGTGCCGCCTGTTCGTATAGGGGTGCTTCGGGTCGCTGGCGGCTTCTCCCCGGATGCGGGCGATCTCGGCCTTGGCCTGAGACGGGGTCGTCACCGGGTGTTGGCGGCGGGTGGGGTCTCGGCACCCCCGGTCACGATGCTGGGCCCCGGCGGCGGATTGCCGGTGGCAGGTGGGGCGGCAGGTGGGGCGGCGGGTGGGGTGGCGGGTGGGGTGGAAACGGCGTCACTCATCTATCAACTCCTCGGGCTGGGTCGTCAGCCGCATGATGTCCTCGTCGGTCATGTTGACCAGGCCGGCGATCCGCAGGGCGACGCGCCGCAGGCCATCGTTGTAGCCGGTCATGATGGGGTCCCCCGGCACCACCACCGGTGCCGAGACACGGCAAAAGCGAAACAGGTCGGCCAGGACCACGCGCCCCTCGGGCGTGTTGAAGGTGGCCTGGTACAGATGGCGGCGGCGGAACAGCGCGCGGACCCGGTCACGCATTGGCATTGGCTCCCTCCGTCATGCCGGATGGTTCGAACGCCTGGCGCAGGGCCGGCAGGGCGCGAACGGCGTTCGCGGCGGTGTCCACGCCCTCGGTCAGGGCCTGGGTCTGAGCCGCCTTGGCTTGCGCGGCCTGGCGCTGCTGGCGGATCGCCGCCACCTCCGCCTGACCGCGCAGCCAGTCCTTGGGCAGCCCCAGCACGTCGGCCGTATCGCGATAGGCCCGGTCGAAGTCCAGATTGTCGTGCACCGTCGGATCGAGCTGGGTCATGGGCCCGGTGATTTCGGAGAACTGCCCAAGGGCCCGCGCGCGGCCGAGCCGCTGGGAGCGGACCGCCGGCGAGACGTACTCGATCTCCAGGTCCGCCCCAGACAGGGCCGGCGGCGGGGGCGCGAAGGCGCCAGCCCGCAGCATGATGGCGAACACCCGCTCCACCATCGGCCCGACGTCCTCGGCCTTGAGGCGCCCGAGGTAGGGCCCGAGGATGCGCTGGCCCTCCTCGGCCACCTGCAGCACCTCGGTCGCGGTCATGCGGTCCTTGCGGATCATCTGGATCAGCGGCTTGAAGAACGCCGCCTCGATGCGCACGCGGATGCCGGCCATGAACTCCTCGCCCAGGTCCGGCCGGCCGCCGGTCATGAGCGGCTTGATCGGGTCCATCGACCAGGTGCCGGCCCGGTAGTAGTTGATCCCGGATGGGGTCACCCGCACCGGCGACAACACCCCGTCGTCGGCCACCAGCAGGGGCGGGTCGATGATCTTCTCGACGCCCTTGATGGTGACCTTCATTGCCCGCTGCAGCATCTTGACGTCGGCCAGGGCCTTCATGCCCGGACCGCGTCCATAGACCTCATCGCCGCGCTTCAGCCAGCGGGGGGTGACGTAGGGCATCTCGTGGAAGCCGCCTTCCGCCATCAACGTGCGATCCTCGACCGAGACGTAGATGGAGGCGAACGCCATGTTCCGCCGCCCGCCCCGGCTTCCGTCCCGCTCGGTCCGGGGGTGGACGGCATGGATGAAGCGGAACGGCTTGTCCTGCTCCCGCTCCTTCGCCGCCGCCGCCTGAATCTTGGGCCCGGCGTCCCTGCCGAAGCGGTCCACGGCCAGTCGGGCGGTCAGGGTGAAGTCCCGAAAGACCGTGTCCACGGCACCATCCGCATCCTCGGCCAGCAGGACCTGGGACAGCGGCACCGACGTGAAGCGGATGCCGGCCCCCGGCCGATCGGCGATGAACATGGCGCCGGTGCCGAAACTGGAGACGTCCAGGTACTTCTCGTGCTGGGCGGTGCCGAACCCACCCTTTGGCGAGCGGAACACCGACAGCATGCGGGCGGCACAGTCCTCGAGCCACACCGCCGCGTCCCTGTCGCGGTTGACCCGCTCGTCCATCGCCCGCAGCGTGAACCAGTCGGCGGTATCGGGGGTCATGATGCCCACCAGCGCCCCGGCCAGCATCTCGTGGGCGCTTTCGCCCGAGTTGTCGAACACGAGCTGGTGGGACTTGGCTCCCGGCGTCTCGGCACGGGTGATCGCCGCCGCCATGGGGATGATGTGGTCGCGTATCTCCTGCCAGTGGGCCTCGAACGTCCCACGGTCCGACCGCAGGCGATCGGCGCGGGCGATGATCTCGGTCACGTCGTGTCGGAGACGCGCACCTTGCAGGTCGGACATGGAGCTACTCCCCCAGCAGGCGTTTCCTGGCGACGGGAGCCTCCGTCGGGTCGCCGTCGCCCCCGGTCAGGATGGTGGCGGCGCGGCCCTTGGCCTTGCGCTGCGCGGTTGCCGCCGCCTTGGCGTTTTCCGCCTCGACCGCCGGGTCGGGCCCCGGCGCCGGCGCCGGAGCGGGCGGGGGAGGAGCGGGCGGCTCCGGCGCCGGCGGCGGAGGGGGTGGGGGCGGCGGGGGT
>JAMOBE010000026.1:0-42562 GCA_039908285.1 Alphaproteobacteria bacterium | reverse complement strand
TCCCTTCGTCGGGACCAAACGGGCCAATCCCGGTCCCCCAGAAGGGATACTCTCAATCGCTGGTCATGACGATCTTGCCTGTCCGCCTGCTCCACCTCGGCGAAGCCGTCAGTCCAACCACCATTTTCACTCCCTCTCCCCCCTCTTCCGTGGGAAGAGGGCCGTGGTGAGGGGGGCAACTGGCACCATTTTGCGAGCCTCGCCACCCCCCGGCTTGATGCCGGATCGCCATGGGTTCCACACAAAAGGTTGTCCAACTCGTGTGCATACGGTAGCCCTTCGAGGGGGAGGGGTTAAGTTTGCTGGAAACTTGTGTGCAAATATATACACAACTATATTCAAATAGTAATTCGCTACATGCAGTTATCGATTGTCAGTCAAAGACTCGACGTGCGCTTTGATGCCATGCTGATAAATATTATCAGGGCATGATGTCTGGATGCTACATGACGGTTATACATCCGTATCGACACACTGGTCAACTCGATTCATATGTTAAAGCCTGGCGTACATAGCACATGCCACCGGCGTCTATCCACTGTTCCTATGATGGTGCGCTCTGTTCCGTGGGATTGGCAACTGGAGACGACGCCATCCGTCACCTTCGTCTGTGGATGAAAATATACGGATGCATCGTGCGGATCGCACGGCCATCTCATAGGAATAGCATGCCACGGACTATGAAAAGTCACTCACGCTGCATGTACTGATGGAAGTCTTTCTCGGATATGACTCTTTGATCACGGCCAGAATCACGCCTGTCCTCCGCCGGAGTGGCGTCGCCCCCTTTTTTGATGGGGATGGCTCCCCTTGTCGTAGCGATGGAATGCAGCGCGTGGACGGAGCTTCCCGTTCCCGGGCCCCCCCCCCCCCAAGAAATGAAGTGCCTGCCCGGCCCGGGCGTGGCATTCTCTGGCCCACGGAATCCCTTGGACACAGCAACAACTCAGAGTCCCGAACCCATGACCAAAGCCACCACCACCGCCCGCCCCCGTCCCGTCGTCCTCTGCATCCTCGATGGCTGGGGCTATCGCGCCGAGTCGACCGACAACGCCATCGCCATGGGCACCACGCCCAACTGGGACAGGCTGGTCGCCACCTGTCCCAACACCCTGGTCGAGACGTCGGGTCTCGACGTCGGCCTGCCCCATGGCCAGATGGGCAATTCCGAGGTGGGCCACATGAACCTGGGAGCCGGCCGGGTGGTGATGCAGGACCTGCCGCGGGTGGACACCGCCGTCGCCGACGGGTCGCTGGCCGCGAGCCCGATTCTCGGGTCCTTCGTAGGCGCGCTGAAGAAGAGTGGCGGCGCCTGCCACCTCATGGGGCTGATGTCGCCCGGCGGCGTGCACTCCCACCAGGACCACATGGCGGCCCTGGCGCGGGTCATCGCCGCCGCCGGCGTGCCGGTGGTGGTTCACGCCCTGCTGGACGGCCGCGACACGCCGCCCGCCTCCGGCAAGGACTTCCTGGCCAAGTTCCTGAACGACGTCAGGGACGTGAAGGGCATGACGGTGGGCGTGGTCAGCGGTCGTTATTACGCCATGGACCGCGACAAGCGCTGGGACCGGGTCGAGAAGGCTTACGAGGCCCTGGTCAACGGCGTCGGCGTGCCGGCTCCCGACGCCATTTCCGCCGTGGCCAACTCCTACGCCGACGGCAAGAACGACGAGTTCGTGCTGCCGGCGGTGGTGGCGGGCTACAAGGGGATGAAGGACGGCGACGGCATCCTGATGGCCAACTTCCGCGCCGACCGCGCCCGCGAGATTCTGACCGCCCTTGCCGATCCGGCGTTTGACGGCTTCAAGCGCTCGCGGACGGTGGCGTTCGCCGCCCGGCTCGGCATGTCCGAGTACTCGAAGGACCTGGCCAAGCTGTTCACGGCCCTGTTCCCGCCGCAGAACCTGAGCCAGATTTTCGGCGAGCTGATCTCGGCCAAGGGCATGACTCAGCTTCGCATCGCCGAGACCGAGAAGTACGCCCATGTCACCTTCTTCTTCAACGGCGGCGAGGAGCGGGTGTACCCCGGCGAGGAGCGCATCCTGATCCCGAGCCCCAAGGTGGCCACCTACGACCTGAAGCCCGAGATGTCGGCGCCCGAGGTCACCGACAGGCTGGTGGAGGCCATCGAGTCGGGTCGCTTCGACGTGATCATCGCCAACTACGCCAACGGCGACATGGTGGGCCACACCGGGATGATGGATGCGGCCCTGAAGGCGACCGCGACGGTGGACGCCTGTCTCGGCCGGCTCGACGCGGCGATCCACAAGGCCGGTGGCGTCATGCTGGTCACCGCCGACCACGGCAACTGCGAGATGATGCGCGACCCGGTGACCGGCGAGCCCCACACCGCCCACACCGTCGGCAAGGTTCCGGCGGTGCTGGTCAACGGCCCGGCCGGCGTGACTCTGGCCGAGGGGCGTCTTGCCGATGTCGCGCCGACTCTCCTGTCTCTGCTCGAGCTGCCGCAACCGGCGGAGATGACGGGATGCTCGCTGCTGCGGGCGGCGCACGTGGGGTGCGGCTGTCAGGGTCACCGTGTCCCGGCCTGACCGCCACCCGCTGACGAAGGTTCCGGCGGGAAGAAGACCGGCGGCCGCGACACTCGCGGCGCTGGCGCTTCTTTGCGCGGCGCCGGCGCGGGGGGAGACTCCCGCGCCGGAAAGCCGCCTGCTCAACGTCGAGAAGGCCATCGAGGAAAGCCAGCAGGAGCACCAGCGGCTTCAGCGGGAGGTCCAGACCCTCTCCGACGACCTGGCCGGCGTCAAGCTGGGGCTGGTCCGGGCCGCCGGCACGACGCAGGAGCACGAGGAGACCCTGACCGGTCTCGAGACCCGCCTCGCCGACCTCGAGACCCGCCGTGATGCCCTGCGCCTCGCCCTGCAACGCCGCGGGGAGCAGTCGGTCCGGGTGCTGATGGCCCTGGAGCGCCTGGCCTGGCGCCCCACCGAGGCCCTGTTCGTCCAGCCCCTGTCCCCCGCCGCCACCGTCCGCAGCGCCATCCTGCTGCGCGCCGCCATCCCCCAGATTCAGCGCTCCGCCGAGGAGATGCGCCAGCAGCTCACGGTCCTCGCCACCCTGCGCGGCGAGATCTCCTCGCAGCGCGACCGCATCGCCATCGTCACCGAGCGCCTGGCCTCCGAGCACGGCCGCCTCAAGGACCTGTTCCAACGCAAGGCCGGGCTGCAGCAGGACGCCGAGGAACGCACCCGCGAGGTGGCCCGGCGGGTGCGGGAACTGTCCCGCGAGGCCGGCGACCTCCGGGACCTGATGGCTCGCCTGGAGGAGGAACGCCAGCGCCGCCTGGAGGTCGAGCGGCAGGCCCGGCAGAAGGCGGCCGAGGAGCGCCGCGCCGCCGAGGAAAAACGCCTGGCCGAGGAAAAGCGCCTGCGCGCCGAGGAGGAGCAGCGGCTGGCGGAGGAACAGCGCCGCCGCGACGAGGCGCGGCGACTGGAGGAGGAGAAGCGGCGCCGCGACGAGGAGCGGGCGCTCGCCATGGCCCGCGACGAGGCCGAGGCCCGCCGGCTCGAGGCGGAACAGAAGCGCGCCGCCGAGGCCCGCCGCCAGCAGGAGGCCCGTGAGGCCCGCGAGCAGGCCGAGGCTACCCGGCGCCTGGAGGAGGCCCGCAAGGCCGATGAACGGGCCGAAGCCGCCCGCCGCGCCGCCGAAGCCGCCACCGAGGCCGCCGCCCTGTCCGGTCAGGGGGGCCGGCACGCCGGACAATCCTCCCGGCCGTTCAGCGAGGCACGTGGACGCTTGCCCATGCCGGCGCGAGGCCGTATCATCACCCTCTACGGTCAGGTCAACGACGTCGGCCTGGCGGCCAAGGGCATAACCATCCGGACGCGGGTGGGGGCTCAGGTCATCGCGCCCTACGATGGCGTGGTCGTGTTTTCCGGACCGTTCCGGGGGTATGGGCAGCTCTTGATCATCGAGCATGGCGAGGGCTATCATATCCTTCTTGCTGGAATGACCCGGATCGACGCCGAGGTTGGTCATCGTCTGCTCGCCGGGGAGCCCGTGGGCGTGATCGATGACCGTGGTGAACCGACTCTGTACGTGGAGCTGCGCCGTGAAGGGCAGCCCATAAACCCGCTCCCCTGGTTGGCGGCTCAAAAAGGTAACAATCGCGGATGATACGGAAGGTAATTCTCGCGCTCGGCTTGACGCTGGCGCTTGCGCCCCTGCCGGTTTCGGCGGGTCAGCAGAACGATTCCGATACATACCGGCTCCTGAACCTGTTCGGCGACGCCTTCGATCGCGCGCGGCGCGATTACGTCGACGAGGTCAGTGACCAGCAGCTCATCGAGAATGCGGTCAACGGCATGTTGAGCGCCCTCGATCCGCACTCCGGGTACCTGAACCCGAAGAGCTACAAGGAGATGCAGGTCCAGACCAAGGGCGAGTTCGGCGGACTCGGCATCGAGGTCTCGATGGAGAACGGCTGGGTCAAGGTGATCTCGCCCATCGACGAGACGCCGGCCTCCCGCGCCGGGGTCAAGCCCGGTGACTTCATCACCCACCTGGATGGACAGTCGGTGCTGGGCCTGACCCTGAACGAGGCCGTGGACAAGATGCGCGGCCCGCCCAGTTCCGACATCCGGCTGACCATCCGGCGCGAGGGTATGGACTCCTTCGACCTCACCCTGACCCGGGCGGTGGTCAAGATCCAGTCGGTCAAGTCGCGGGTCGAGGGCGAGATCGGCTACATCCGCATCACCCAGTTCACCGACCGCACCGAGAGCGGCCTGCAGAGCGCCATCCGCGAGATCCGCGACCAGCTTGGGCCGAAGCTCAAGGGCTATGTCCTCGATCTGCGCAACAATCCGGGCGGTCTCCTGGATCAGGCCATCTCCGTCGCCGACACCTTCCTGAACCACGGCGAGATCGTCTCCACCCGCTCGCGCCGGGCCGAGGACATCCAGCGCTTCAATTCCCACCGGGGCGACATGGCCGACGGCCTGCCCATCGTGGTGCTGATCAACGACGGGTCGGCCTCGGCCGCGGAAATCGTCGCCGGAGCGCTTCAGGACCATCACCGCGCCATCCTGGTCGGCACCAAGTCGTTCGGCAAGGGATCGGTGCAGACCATCATCCCGCTCCAGGGCTATGGCGCCATGCGGCTGACCACCGCCCGCTACTACACGCCGTCGGGCCGCTCCATCCAGGCGGTGGGCATCGAGCCCGACATCCTGGTCGAGCAGGCCCGGCTGGAGACCATCGCCGGCACGAATCGCCGCAGCGAAGCCGAACTGCGCCATGCCCTGCGCAACGATACCGTCAAGTCCGACCCGTCGCAGAAGCCGGCCGACTCCCCGTCCCATCCCCCGTCCTCTCCTCAGGCCCCGACGCCGAAGGAAAAGCCCGAGGGCAAGAAGACCGGACCGGAGGCCAATGACATCAAGATCGGCAGTCCCGAAGACTATCAACTTGCCCGGGCCTTCGATCTGCTGCGCGGCCTGTCGCTCTACCGGGCGCAGGCGGTCAACTGAAAAAACTCCCGTTTCCCGCGGAAAAAAGCCCTCCCCCTTGATGGGGGAGGGTTGGGTGGGGGTGACGGCGCCGCACGTAGGTACATCGGGATATGCCCAAGAACTCGGCTTTGGTGCGAACATGCTGCTGTCTGTGCGCACTTCACTGCCACCCCCACCCAAACCCTCCCCCATCAAGGGGGAGGGCTTAAGTTTGCTCTGACCTGATACCGGGTTGATTTTCGAGACAGGAGACGTGGGACTGAAACTACCGTTTGGACGGTCGGGAGGCGGCGATGACGATCCGTTCGGCGATCCGCTGGACGGCGATGAGCGGCCGTCTTTCTTCGGCTCCCTGTTCAGGAAAGGACCCAGTGCCGACGAGGGCTCGTTCGATATCGAGGAGGACGAAGCCGCCACCCGCCGCCGCTGGATCGCCCTCATCGTGCTGCTGGTTGGTCTCGGCCTTGGCGGCGCCTTCTTCGGCTATCGCATGTATGTCGCCAACCTGCGTCAGGAAGAAGCGGAGCGCGCCTTCCTGCCCGGCCCACTGCCCACCGCCGCCCCCGAGGCCGCCCCGGCCCCACCACCACCACCACCTCCTCCTCCTCCGGCGGCGACATCTCCGTCCTCCGGCAAGGTGGTCATGGCCATGCCCCCCCGTCCGACCGGCGCCTCGACCGGCGCCCTCGTCAGTCCCCCGGGGGGGGATGTCGCCGCATCCGATCGCTCCGCCAGCCGCCGGCCGTGGCTGACCGGGGGTGGCGAATCCGGGTCCACTCCCGCCCCCGCCCCCGCCCCCGCCACCGCCCCCGCCCCCACCGCTCCGGTGGCACCAGCCGCTCCGGCCGCTTCTCCCGCGATCGCGCCGCCAACCCTTACCACGCCGCCCGCCGCCCCTCCCGCAGCGACCGCGTCCCCTGCTCCCCCCGCCGCGCCAGCCGCCGCACCCCGTGCCGCCGGCGGGGAGCCCCTGGCGCCCTCGCCCTTCGAGGCCAATGGGCAGAAGCCGCCCCGGTTCGAGGAACTGCCCGTTCCGCCGAAGGTCGAGCCCCTGCCGCCGGCGCCGATGCCTGATCTGACCGCCAAGACGTCCCAGGGCCTTCTGCCGGTGGTGGGGGCCGAGGGCCGCTCGTCGGCCAGCGTCTACGCCCGTCCCTTCGACGGTGACATCGGCAAGCCGAGAATCGCGCTGGTGGTGACCGATCTCGGCCTGCGGCGGGAGTCCACCGAGGCCGCCATCGACCGCCTGCCGGCCGCCGTCACCCTGGCCTTCAGCCCCTATGCCCAGAACCTGAAGCACTGGGCGGACCGGGCGCGGGCCAAGGGACACGAGGTCATGATCGGTCTGCCCATGGAGCCCACCACCTTTCCGACGGTGGATCCTGGGCCCTACGCCCTGCTGACCGCCCTGTCGCCCAAGGACAACATGGCGCGGCTCGAGACCGTGCTCACCCGCACCACGGGCTACGTCGGCGTGCTGGCCACCCATGGCAGCCGCTTCCTGACCAGCCACACCCAGGTACTGCCGATTCTGCTGGCGCTGCGCCAGCGCGGGCTGCTCTATCTTGACAACGGCGCCGTCGCCGACGGAGGCGTCCTGACCGCCGGCGGGCTGCCGGGGCTGCCGTTCGCGGTCGCCTCCATGACCATCGACGAGCGGCCCTTCCGCGAGGCCATCGACGCCCGTCTCGACCAGCTCACCGCCGCCGCCATGAGCCGCAAACGGGCGGTGGCCCTGGCCTCGGCCTATCCGCTCACCTTCGAACGACTGGTGCGCTGGATGGGCACCCTCGAGGCGAAGGGCATCCAGATCGCCCCGGTCTCGGCGGTGGTGGTCACCGTGCAACCGAAGAAATGATCAGGACAGGGGATCCGGAGAACCATGGAGGAGCAGCGACCGTATCGGCTGGGGGTGGGCGTGTTGCTGGTCAACCGCGCGGGACGGGTGTTCGTCGGCCAGCGCATCGACTCGCCCGAGCCGGCCTGGCAATTGCCGCAGGGGGGGATCGACGACGGCGAGACGCCGCGTCAGGCCGCCCTGCGCGAACTGGCTGAAGAGACCGGCACCGACAAGGCCGAAATCGTCGCCGAAACCACCGACTGGCTGGCCTACGACCTGCCGGCCGACCTGGCCGCTCAGGTGTGGCACGGGCGGTATCGCGGGCAGAAGCAGAAGTGGTTCGTGATGCGCTTCACCGGCACCGACGCCGACATCCGCATCGACGGCGACCACCCTGAGTTCTCCCGCTGGCAGTGGGCCGACGTGGACGACCTTCCGGCGCTGATCGTGCCGTTCAAGCGCGCCCTGTACGTCCGGCTGGTGGCCGAGCTGCGCGACGCCGTCAAGGCGATCGCCTAGCCCACATTTCTCACCGGGCTGCCGCCCGCGCGGTCCGGGCTTTGTGCGCTTCAAATCGTTTACCGTACCCGTGTCGCCACGGCGCCCGCCGTGTCCTCGACGCCGAGGGCCGTCAGCGCCATCGCCACGATGTGGGGCGCGGTCAGGCGGGCCTGGTCGTATTGCACCTTTGGGGTGTGATGCTCGATGAACAGGTCGGGCAGCGTCATGGTCCGCACCTTGAGCCGCCCATCCAGCAGTCCGGCATTGGCCAGGAAGTGCAGCACGTGGGCGCCGAAGCCGCCGGCCGAGCCCTCCTCCACCGTCACCAGCACCGCGTGCTCCCTGGCGAGCCGCCGGATCAGGTCCTCGTCCAGGGGCTTGGCGAAGCGGGCGTCGGCCACCGTGGTGGACAGCCCACGGGCCGCCAGGTCCTCGGCCGCCAGCAGGCACTCGGCCAGGCGCGTCCCCAGGCTGAGCAGGGCGATGCCGGTGCCCTCGCGCAGGATCCTCCCCCGGCCGATGGCGAGCGGCACTCCCCGATTCGGCATGGCCACTCCCACCCCCTCGCCGCGGGGGTAACGGAAGGCGCTCGGCCGGTCGTCGATGGCGGCGGCGGTCGCCACCATGTGTACCAGTTCCGCCTCGTCCGAGGGAGCCATCACCACGATGTCCGGCAGGCAGCAGAGATACGCGAGATCGAACGCGCCGTGGTGAGTGGCCCCGTCGGCGCCCACCAGTCCGGCGCGGTCGATGGCGAAGCGCACCGGCAGCCGCTGCAGCACCACGTCGTGCACCACCTGGTCGAAGCCGCGCTGCAGGAAGGTGGAGTACAGGGCGGTGAACGGCTTGTACCCCTCGCAGGCCATGCCGGCGGCGAAGGTCACCGCGTGCTGCTCGGCAATGCCGACATCGAAGAATCGCGTCGGAAAGCGCTCGGCGAAGCGGTCGAGGCCGGTGCCGGCCGGCATGGCGGCGGTGATGGCGACGATGCGGTCGTCCCGCTCCGCCGCGTCCACCATGGCGCCCGCGAACACCGAGGTGTAGTCGGGGGCGTCGGTTCTCGGCCTGGTCTGGGCGCCGGTGACGATGTCGAACCGCGACACGCCGTGGTATTTGTCCGGCGCCTGTTCGGCCGGCGGATAGCCCCGGCCTTTCTGGGTAACCACGTGCACCAGGATGGGCTTGGGATCGGTGGTGGCCCGCACGTTCTTCAAGACCGGCACCAGGTGCTCGATGCGGTGGCCGTCGATGGGACCGACGTAGTAGAAGCCCATCTCCTCGAACAGGGTGCCGCCGGTGATCAGGCCGCGGGCGTACTCGTCCCAGCGCTTGGCGGCGCGCTCCAGCGGACCGGGGAAGTGGGCGGCCACCTCCTTGGCCATGTGGCGGATGGAGCGGAACGAGCGCGAGGAAATCAGCCGCGACAGATAGGCGCTCATGGCCCCGACCGGCGGAGCGATGGACATGTCGTTGTCGTTCAGCACCACGATCAGGCGGCTCGCCATGGAGCCGGCGTTGTTCATGGCTTCATAGGCCTGGCCGGCGCTCATGGCGCCGTCGCCGATGACGCAGACGACGCTGTTGCCGCGGCCATCGAGGGTGCGCGCCGCCGCCATGCCGAGCCCGGCCGAGATCGAGGTGGAGCTGTGGCCGGCGCCAAAGGGGTCGTAGGGGCTCTCGTCCCGCCTGGTGAAGCCGGACAGGCCGCCGCCCTGGCGCAGGGTGCGGATGCGGTCGCGCCGTCCGGTCAGGATCTTGTGGGGATAGCACTGGTGGCCCACGTCCCAGATGAGGCGGTCGGCCGGTGTCTCGAACACGTGGTGCAGGGCGATGGTCAGCTCGACGACGCCAAGCCCGGCCCCGAGGTGCCCGCCGGTGCGGGACACGGCGTCCACCACCTCGGTCCGCACCTCGTCGGCGAGCTGCCGAAGCTGATCCACCGTCATGCCGCGGATGTCGATGGGCTCCCTCACCATGGGCAGCAGCGGGACCCTCGGCTCCGCGGTACCGTCCTGGCCGTCGCTCTTTCTTGGTCCGCGTATCATGATGATTGCCCGCTCAGGATTGCCCGTTCAGGTTCGCCGCTCAAGGACGAACCGGGCCACCGACCGCAAAAGGTCCGCCTCGCCATCGAAGGAGTCAAGGTGGGCAACGGCCTGATCCACCAGCATCGCCGCCTGGGAACGCGCCCGCTCCACCCCGAGGAGGGAGACGAAGGTGGCCTTGCCGCGGGCCTCGTCCTTGCCGGCCGCCTTGCCGAGTTCGGCCGCCGAGCCCTCCACGTCCAGGAGGTCGTCCACGATCTGGAACGCGAGCCCAAGGTCGTGGGCGTAGGCCAGAAGGTGCATGCGAGCCTGCCGCGGCGCCTTGCCCATGATCGGGCCGGCCTCGCAGCTGAAGCCGATCATGCGGCCGGTCTTCATCTGTTGCAGGCGGGTCACCGCCGCCATGTCCATGTCCTGATGCGCGGCGCGAAGGTCGATCATCTGGCCGCCCACCATGCCGTGGCCCCCGGCGGCGCGGGCGAGCTGATTCACCAGCTCGCAGCGGATGGCGGGATCGGAGTGGGTCTCGGCCGCCGCCAGCACCTCGAAGGCGGAGGTGAGCAGGGCATCGCCGGCCAGGATCGCCGTCGCCTCGTCGAACTGGCGGTGGCAGGTGGGCAGCCCCCGGCGCAGGTCGTCGTCATCCATGGCCGGCAGGTCGTCATGGACCAGCGAATAGCAGTGCACCATCTCGACCGCGGCGGCGACCCGCAGGGCGGCGACGCCGGACACCCGGAACATCCGCGCCGTGGTCATCACCAGGAACGGACGCAGCCGCTTGCCGCCACCGAGCGAGGCGTAGCGCATGGCCTCGAACACCCGGGACTCAGGCCCATCGACCACGGGCAGCAGGCGGTCAAGCTCCCGGTTGACCGCCGACGCGGCCTCGGCCATCGCCTCGATGAGAGCGGTCACGCGAACCCCCTTCCCCGGTCAGCCGACATCCATCGGCGTCGCCTCGATCGCCCCATCGGGACCCGGCGTGATGCGATCCACCTTGGCCCTCGCCTCCTTGAGCTTGGCCTCGCAGTGGCGTTTCAGCTTGACGCCCCGTTCATAGGCGCCGACCGCCGCCTCCAGACGGACCTTGCCGCCCTCGAGCTGGCGCACGATGTCCTCCAGCGCGGTCAGCGCATCCTCGAAGTCCATGGCGGCGATATCGGGTGGAATGGGGTCGACGGTCATGACCAGTCTCGGCTCTATCGATTCGGGTCCGGAGTGTACGACCCGGACGGCGGCGGATGCAAGCTTTCGGGGCGCATCTCCAGTAGTTCCAATTATGACCCGCCAGACGACTTTCGGGGCTGCAGCCCGCCATTCACCCATAGGGTGAGACTAGAGATGCTGCAACATATTGAGTTTCATAACCAGCGTTGCGCGCCGAAGCGTGCGCCCGCCGGAGCGCAACCCGTAGGGCCGGACACAGCTTCCCCGAAAAACCGAAGGGCCGGTGCGTTTCCGCCCGGCCCTTTGTAATCGGTTGATTTTCCTTGGGAATTCTGGAGCGGGCGAAGGGATTCGAACCCTCGACCCCAACCTTGGCAAGGTTGTGCTCTACCCCTGAGCTACGCCCGCGTCCCCCTGACGATCGACTTGCGTCGCGTCAAGGCAACGGATCATACGCAATGGCGGTCTCTTTGCAAGCCCAAAATATCCCCATGATCCGATCGAACCTTCTTTGCCGTCGTTGACCGAAGGTCAGCCTTCTGGCGGGGCGGGATCACACGTCACGCATGGCGAGTCGCCACACGGCGTCCTGGTCCGCCGTATACCGGCCGGCATAGACTCCCTGCTGGGGGACCTGGAAGGGAGAGGTGTCATCCTTTCTCAGCACTGCGAAGATGTTTGAGTTGCGGCGGATCATCCCCTTCTCGTACATCCCCCAGATAACCTCGCGGCGCTCGAGAACGACGAACCTGCCCTCCGTGTCCCGGACCATCATTACGAATTTGTAACTGTTTGAGGCGGCAAGGTCGAACAGCAGTGTTGGCTGAATATTGTAGAAGCCATGGTCGACATATCCGTGAAACGGCATCTCATGCACCATGACCCCACCCTGAGCGGTATGGTCATGCATGAACTTGAAGACATTGCCGATATTGAATATGTGTTCGGCAGTCCCATTGTTGACGACGACATCGAAGCGCCGCCCAAGATCGTGCGGTTCGTTCAGGTCAAGTCGTAGGCAACCAGGACAGTCCTTGAGATCCACCGCAGTACGGTCAGCGGTTCCAAAGAAAACCGTATAGAACAGATCGACGACCCTTGCTGAAGCGGCATAGCGCTCCCGGCTATTGAGGCCGAACTGTGCGTCCGCCTCCACCAGATCCTGACGGGCAGTGGCTATGTCCGCCTGAATCCGTTCCCTTTCGTCTCCGGTGCACTCGAGGGCATCAAGCATATACAGGGGATCGGCATCGCCATACCATTCCGCCTGCCCGAGTTCCAAAATCGTTCCCCCCTGGGGAAGGAGATCGCTTCGCCGCATAAGTGTCATGAACGCCAGAGCATCCATGGTTATCGCCATGCTCTCAGCCCTCCTTCACAGCCAGCCGCGACGTCGGAAGAACAGATAGGGAAGTATCGCCGAAACCACCATCATGCACAGGGCCAGTGGATAGCCAAATTGCCACTCCAGCTCCGGCAGCATCTTGAAGTTCATGCCATAGATACTGGCGATCAGAGTTGGAGGCAGGAAAACGAAGGTCACAACAGAAAAGATCTTGATGATCGTGTTCTGCTGTATGTTGATCATCCCGAGCGTGGCGTCCAGCAGGAACGTCAGCTTGCCCGATGTATACCCTGCGTGGTCGGTCAGGGACCGGATGTCCTTGTTCAGCGTCTTGACGATCTGTCGCTGATCCTGGTCCATTACGTCTTCGTAATGGGCGGCGAAAAAAGCCACCAGACGGGACATGCCGACCAGGGCCTCGCTGGCCTTGGAGGCGAGGTCGCCGCTGCGGCCGAGGTGACGCAATATCTCCCGGTAGCCGTTGTCTGCCTCGTTCTTGCCGTTGGCTGCCGAGTCGAACACTTGTTGCGACACCGAATCGATGTCGCTGTCCACCCTCTCCAGGATGTCTGCCACCCGATCGATGATGGCGCCCCACAGGTTCAGTACCGTCGTTTCCGCGGATATGCACAGGCCCGACTCCCGTTCGGTCCGGGAAGCGAACATGCGAAACGACTGCGGCGTCGCATAGCGCACGGTAATCAGATAGGGCGCGGCCAGGATGAAGGTGATGGGGGCGTTCTGCGGCTGGCTGCTTTCGGCGTTCACCACCAGGGGGGCGGTCATGTACAGCACCAGACCATCGCGGTAGGGGCGGTGGTAAAGACGACTCGAAACCTCGATCTCGCGCATTTCCTCGTGAGTCGGGATGTCGATGCCCAGTTCCTGTTCGATGAATTCCTCTTCGTTGCGGCTTGGAGACAAAAGGTCGATCCACACGACTCCGGCGGGAATGGGATGTTCGGGCGGAATCAAGGTACTCATCACCGCGCCGGTTCGTCCGGTGTAGACAGTGATCATGCTGATTTCCCTACGAGTCTTCAGGCACGCGTCAAGATCCGCCGGGGTTCTACACCCGCCGCGTCACCCACGCAAGCCGGCTCCGGTGGCCTTGGTTACCGCCTGGACCACCCGTCCCGATACCGCCTCGATCTCGGCGTCGGTGAGGGAGCGCTCGACGGGTTGCAGGGTCACGGTGATGGCCAGGGACTTGCGCCCCTCCCCCACGCCCGGGCCCTCATAGACGTCGAACACCGCCACGTCGGTGATCAGCACCTTGTCGGCGCCGCGGGCGGCCTTGACCACCGCCTCGGCGGACACGGCCGCATCCATGACGAAGGCGAAGTCCCGCTGCACCGGATGGAACGGCGCCACCTTCAGCAGGGGCCGCGCCCGGGTGGCGGTGGCCTTCGGCGGGGGCAGGGCGTCGAGCCGAATCTCGAAGGCGGCCAGGGGTCCCTCCACGTCCAGCGTGCGGGCGACCCGGGGGTGGACCTCGCCGAACCACCCCAGGACCGTCGGCCCAAGCCGCAGAGTCCCCGATCGTCCGGGGTGATACCAGTGGGGCGCGTCGGCGGTGACCTGCACTCCGGCCGGCGCCCCCGCCGCGGCGAGGACCGCCAGGGCGTCGGCCTTGGCGTCGAAGGCGTCGACGGAACGGCGGGGCGCCGCCCAGTGGCGAGGCCCGGTGCCGCCAGCGCGAAGACCGGCGGCCACCAGGGCCTGCTGGCCCGGCTGGTCGCCGTGGAACTCGGGGCCGATCTCGAACAGCGCCGAGTCCGGCATGTCGTGGGCGGCATTGCGGCGGGCGGCGGACAGCAGGTTGGGCAGAATCGACGGCCGCATGGCGTCCAGATCGGCGGAAATGGGGTTGGCGAGGGTCAGCGCCGCCTGGCCGCCGCCGAACAGGGCCGCCTCGGCCCCGGGCATGAACGACCACGTCACCGTCTCCATCATGCCGCGGGCCGCCAGGGTCCGCCGCACGAACCCACGGCGCCGCTGGGCCGGCGTCAGCACCGGCGACGGCATGGGCGCCCGTGGCAGGGGCACGGCCGGCACCTTGTCGTAGCCGTGGATGCGGATCGCCTCCTCCACCAGGTCGTGCTCGGCCTCCAGGTCCGGACGCCACGACGGCGGCGAGACCAGCAGCCCCTCGCCGTGGCTGGCCACGCGGCAGCCGAGGTCGGCCAGGATGCGCTCCATGTCGGGCTTCGGGATGTCCACGCCCCCGAGTTGCCGCACACGGGCCGGGCGCAGCACGATGGAGCGGGTCCACTCCGGCTCCCGCCCGGCCACCACCGGCTCGGACGCCTCGCCGCCGCATAGTTCGAGAATCAGCCGGGTCGCCAGATCCGATCCCGGTCCGGCGGAGGCCGGGTCGACTCCGCGCTCGAAACGATAGCGGGCATCCGACTCGATCCCAAGTGCCCGGCCGGCGGCGGCGACACGTCCCGGCTCGAACAGGGCCGACTCGAGGAACACCGAGACGGTGTCGGCGGTGCAGCCGGTCTTTTCCCCACCGATGATGCCGGCCAGCGCCTGAGGCCCGGCGGCATCGGCAATGACGATCATCCCCGGCGCCAGGTCATAGGTGCGGCCATTGAGGGCGGCGAGCGACTCCCCCACCGCCGCCATGCGCACCCGCAGGTCTCCGGTCAGCCGGTCGGCGTCGAACACGTGCAGCGGCCGCGCCAGGTCGAAGCAGATCAGGTTGGTGATGTCCACCAGCGCCGAAATGGGGCGGAGGCCGATGGCGCTCAGGCGCTGCTTCAGCCACTCCGGGCTGTCGCCGTTGCGCAGGCCCCGGATGAAGCGGCCGACGAACAGGGGGCAGGCCTCGCCCTGATCGGGGGCGAAGTCGAGATTCACGGTGACCGGGCTGCGGTAGCCCCCCTTGACGGCGGCGATGTCGAGCGGCAGCAGGCGCCCGAGCCCGGCCGCCGCCAGGTCCCGCGCCACGCCCCGCACCCCAAGGCAGTCGGCCCGATTCGGGGTGATGGCGATGTCGAACAGCGGATCGAAGTCCAGAACCTCGGGCAGCGGCCGCCCGACCGGAGTCTCGGCGGGCAGATCGATGATGCCATCGTGGTCGTCGCCGAGTCCAAGCTCGCGGGACGAGCACAGCATACCCTGACTCTCCACCCCGCGGATGACCCCCTTCTTCAGCACGTCGCCGGTGGCGGGAATGGTCACCCCCGGCCGCGCCAGCACCGCCTTCATCCCCGCATGGGCGTTGGCGGCGCCGCACACCACCTGGATGATGCCGTCGCCGGTATCGACGGTGCACACCCGCAGCCGGTCGGCCTCCGGATGCTTCACCGCCTCCAGCACGTGGGCGACGATGAAGGCCCCGAGCGCCGGATCGGGCTCGCGCACCTCCTCCACCTCCAGGCCGATCATGGTGAGGGTGTCGGCGATCACCGCGACGGAGGCCTCGGTGGACAGGTGCTGCTTGAGCCAGGACAGAGTGAATTTCATCTTACCAACGCCAGTGGGAGGAACGTCATCATCTCTAGAGGGAGGAACGCGAGAAAGAAGTTGACGAGGAAATAGACGCCGGGTCCCGCCTTTCCATGAAACAGCGGCAGGTCGGTGCTGTCGAAAAAGCCACGAACAGCCGCACTTGAGGTACGATCAAGCTCCTCGAACTCCGGCAGATTCCGGCCCATGGCATAGTATGGCTGGAAACCGTTGCTTACTTCCTCGAACACCTTGTTGGCGGCATTTCTTACGAAATGAAATTTCCACAACAACATGGCGACGACACCGGTGATGATAGCCTGAAGAATGAAGACGGGACGATACAACCCGAAATCCCCGCCCAGAGCAATACTAAGCGATACGACCGTTGCCACGAGATTGATAAGAGTGACGACCGTTGATGCGACCCCAAGGAATACAAGGCGGCGGGAAAGCACCTGCAAGAGGTCAATTGCCTCGACCAGCAGCCTGCCTCTTTCGTCCAGTCTCACCCCATCACCGCTCCGGCCAAACATTTGCCCAATTGAACCAAACACATGATAGTAATTCAGGAACCGACTGTGACTAGTCATCCCGGTACCTCCTTCCTATCATTTCGGTCAGCGTGCGCAAAAGTTCACGCCGACACTGCACCTGATCCTCGGCATCGAATTTGCCGGATACATCACCCTCGCCATAGAATTTATGGATCACCGAGCAGTACGGCTTGACGACATGAGAGTCGGCGAGACCCTCGATCATAGCACCATAATCCCCGCTGCCGTAGTGGTGCATCACATCGTCCCTGCTGCCCCACCACAGGTCCGCCTTGGTAACCAGGGTGACGAAGACCGGAAGCCGACCACGCAAGACCGATTTACAGCTTTCCAACGCAACCAGCTCGACGCCCCGGTGGTGTTCAAGGTACTCCTCGCTCACCCTGCCTGTTCCATCGGTCACCCCCGGCTTTCCGGTCGGATATTCATGATATCCGAAGGAGACGACGTTGATCACCGCAACGACACCCCGTTTGATCGCTTCGTGAAGTTCGATAATCTGGCGTCCCGAATGGCGCCATTGGCCCGGCGTATCGATGATCTCGAACAGGCTGTCGGCGATATTGGCTCGATCCTTGACGGGAAACTGGGTTCTGGCTTCCAGCGGAACGGGGCCGGCATTGGGGTCGAGAATCGAGCGGACGAAATTGGTTTTGCCGACTCCCGTGGTTCCCAGCAGCAGAATCGAATGGCGCTTCCGCCAGGGATTCACGGCATCGAGCCACCCTCGTTTGCGGGCGATGTCCAGGAAATCGGCCAATTCCTTGACGACCGTCACGAGTCCCACTCCCATCGGACGAAATCGGATCATATTACCGGGTCAGTCCTCCGGTCACCGTCGGCAGGTCGAGGGCGGCGAAGCCGTAGTGGCGGAGCCAGCGCAGATCCGACTCGTAGAAGGTGCGCAGGTCGGGGATGCCGTGTTTCAGCATGGCGATGCGCTCGATGCCCATGCCGAAGGCGAAGCCCTGGTACACGTCCGGATCGATGCCGCAGGCCTTGAGCACGTTCGGGTGCACCATGCCGCAGCCCATGATCTCCAGCCAGTCGCCGCCCGGGCCGATCTTCAGCTCGCCGCCCTTGCGCGAGCAGCCGATGTCCACCTCGGCCGACGGCTCGGTGAAGGGGAAGAACGACGGCCGGAAGCGCACCGGCACGTCCTCCACCTCGAAATAGGTGCGGACGAACTCGATGATGCAGCCCTTCAGGTGGCCGAAGTGGGTGCTGCGGTCGATCACCAGGCCTTCCACCTGGTGAAACATGGGAGTGTGAGTCATGTCGGAGTCGCAACGATAGGTGCGACCGGGGGCGATGATGCGAATCGGCGGCCTGGTTGCGCGCATGGTACGGATCTGCACCGGCGAGGTATGGGTCCGCAGCAGATACCGCGAGCCATCGGGCCGCTCCGGCAGGTAGAAGGTATCGTGCATCTGCCGCGCCGGATGGTTCTGCGGAATGTTGAGGGCGGTGAAGTTGTGGAAGTCGTCCTCGATGTCCGGCCCCTCGGCGACGGCGAAGCCCATCTGTCCCAGGATGGCGACGATCTCGTCCATGGTCTGGCTGACCGGATGGATGCGCCCCTGCGACTCTGGTCGTACCGGAAGCGTAACGTCCACCCGCTCGGCAGCCAGACGGGCGTCCAGCTCCGCCTCGCGCAGTTCCGCCTGGCGAGTTTCCAGGATCGCGCTCGCCTCCTGCTTGAAGACGTTGAGGTCCGCCCCGCGCTTCGCCCGCTCCTCCGGAGCCAGCCCGCCCAGTTCCTTGAGCAGGCCGGTGATCCGCCCCTTCTTGCCCAGCGCCTCGACGCGCACGGCCTCCAGCGCGCCGACGGTCGCCGCCGCCGCCGCGGCGTCGACCAGCCAGGCCCGATGCTCGTTCAGGTCATCGCTCATGACCGCCCCCCGGGGCAGAGCCCCCGGATCAGGCCGCTGCGCCAAGCGCCGCCTGGGCCTGCTGGACCAGGTTGGCGAAGGCCGCCGGCTCGTGAACGGCAAGATCGGCCATCACCTTGCGGTCCAGGGTGATGCCCGCCTTGTTGAGCCCGTCGATGAAGCGCGAATAGGTCATGCCGTGCTCGCGGACACCGGCGTTGATGCGCTGGATCCACAGGGCGCGGAAGGTGCGCTTCTTCGCCCGGCGATCGCGATAGGCATAGCGCAGGGCCTTCTCGACCTTTTCGATCGCGACCCGGAAGACCTTCGAATTACGGCCCCGGTAGCCCTTGGCCAGATCGAGGACCTTCTTGTGTCGGGCGTGGGTGGTGACGCCCCGTTTCACACGTGCCATTGTTCACACTCCCCCGTCAGCCGCGCAGATAATTCTTGAGCACCTTCTCGGCATCGCCCGGCGCCAGGATGAAAGTGCCGCGCGCCTGGCGCTTCATCTGCTGCGGACGCTTGCGAAGGCCGTGGCGCTTGCAGGCGACGTTGGCCCTGACCTTGCCGGTGGCGGTCAGGCTGAACCGCTTCTTGGCGGCGCTTTTGGTCTTTAGCTTGGGCATTTCGGGAGATCCCTATCAGAGGTTGCAACGGTCCGGAGCGGTTGGGCATGCCCGATCGGGGCACGACGCCCCAGGCCTCGCCGCTCTCGCCGCGAAGAGAAGCGCGGTTATAGCGGCACGGCGACGGGATTGCAAGGGCGGCACAGGTTCCCGGGTCGGGGTCTCGTTGAAAATTCGCGATGTTTGTCGTATCTTTATCGGGTCGGTCGGAGTGCGGGCGGAGGAACACGCCCTCGTCGGCAGTCTATGTGGCGTTCAAACGGAGGAAAGCCGTGAGCAAGTGCACGATGGTCTGGACCGTCAATGTGACGCCAGAGCTTGACGATATCGTCACGGAACTCGCGCGAAATGGTGGGGTTGCGAAGAGTGACATTCTGCAGCGAGCGATAATGCTTATGAAAATTGCCAGCGACGCAAAAGCGAGCGGCAAGCGTGTCGGAATCGCGGCACTGGATCAGCCGATTGAAAGGGAGATCGTTGGTTTTTAACTGAGGTATAAATGGTTGAGGTATTTGATGCCTGATATTTCAAATGAGAACGCCCTGCAGAAGCAGGTCAGTGTCAATGACGAGACGAGCGCGATGTCGGCTCGGGCAGAGGGCCTTGAGTCGAGGCGGAACGCGACGGTAGTATCGCCAGACGGATCAGATATGGTGGCTTCATTTTCATCGCAATATATTCTTTGTTCTGTTGCATCCTTCTCGTGCTCTCGGGCGACGATAAGAACAAGGACATGGCGCGCGAGGCGCTGAAGTATATCGTTCCCGCCGTCATCGACTACACCTTTGCCCGCACCGAATCGCGATCCTGAGGGAAGCGTGAACGGTTGCGTGGGGAAATACCAGCTGAAAGGTCGGCAAACGTCTGGTCCAGCCGCATTCCAACTGGTCCAGAACGTGATGGCTTTGAGGTAATGGGTAACTGCCCAGGCACCCGTGAGTGTGTGTGTGTGTGAGTTCATGCCCGCACAAGACAACAAGAAGAGAAGATGTGAGGACCTGAGGCCCTCACACTCCCCGTTTTTCACCAGGATGAAAAGTCATGGGGAGCGTGAGGCCTGTCATGCCGCAAGCATGCATACGCATGACCGGCCCCTCGCAGACTTTCTTTTAGAGCAGTTTCCGCTCAAGCGGAAACTGCTCTAGAATGAAATTTTCAATGCCGATCAATGTGTTGCAGCAACTCTCGACTCACCCGAAGGGGCAGGGCGTCGTGCCAAAGGCACGCCTTCGGCGTGACAGGCCCCAGACCCCCAATAAATAAATGGGGGTTTGGGCGGCAGCCCAATTCTTTCACGGGTCAGTCGTTACGCTCGCCGGTATGACTACCGCAGCCGGTATGTGGCGTGGCAGGTGACGCAGCGCCCAAGCTGGGTCGCCAGGCGGCCGGTCAGCATGGACATGGTTTCGCCCTGGGACGCGGCAACGGCCAGGTCGTCGAAGCCCGCATGCACCGCCTGGCCCTGCTCCTTGAAGGACAGAGGCAGCTTGACCGTCAGCGAGGCCGGCACGCCGTGGCCCAGGGCCGCACCGCTGGCGCGCGCCGAATCCTGGATCCCCCGGAGGTCGTTGCTGGCCAGCCCCTTCAGGATGCCCTGCACCGATCCCATCATGCCGCGCATCTCGGTGAGCATGAACACAGCTTCCTGCTCGCTCAGGACAAGGGCCGTGCGTCCGTCGTGAGCCGGCTCCGTCTGGCCGCGCACGAACAGCACCGCTCCGGTCACCGCCGAGACTCCCCACAGACCAACGGCCAGCCAGGATGCGAAACAGCCCCTCATGACGTTGCCATCCTCCCCATCTGTTCAGGGGGCGCCGACACCGGTCACACCCAGGGGTGCATTGGCCCACGGTGGAATGGGTATCCGTCTGCCGGTGGAACCGTTCGTGCGTCCCGACGCGTCGGTACCAGGCGGTGCCCTGGCCGTCGACGCCGTCGCCCCGGAGAATGGCTCGGGGACATCCGCACTGTCGAAGGACGGCGGCGTCCCGTAGTCATGCCCATATCCGGACCCGGCGGAATCGTCCGCCGATGGGCCAGGGCCGGCGCCCGCTCCGGAATGGGAATAGGCGGGCCACGGAGCCGACATGAAGGGCATGTCCGCCGGTGGTCGTGGGGCGCCCCAGCGTGGCTCGGGCATGCCCGGGGCTACCCTCCACGGCGACGGCGGCTCGGCCATGGCCGGCGGCGATGGTGCGGCAGTGGCGGTGGCCTGCGACCGCGCAGCCCCCGCATTCGGAGGATACCAGCCACGGGCCGGCGGCGCACCGGGCTCCTGGCTCGTCGGCACGCGGACGGTGCGCTCCCGTGAGGAGGGGCCGTAGCCGTAGCCGTAGCCGTAGGACTGAGGCACCGCCGGTGCGACTCGTGATCCATCATAGGTCAGCCGATAGGCTGGTGGTGGCCGCTGGACGCGGGCCTGGGCCATACCGGGCGGCACCGGCCACCCCGGCTGCTGGCCATAATAGTCCTGGCCTCTGTACGCGTAGTATGCGGGCGGCGGCATCGACGGTGGCGGAGGACGATAAGCCACGGCCCCGGGCGGCGGCCCCCACGGCGGGGGACCCCATGGCGATGACGCCCATGAGGGAGGCGGCCCGGGCTCGCGCCAGTACGGCGACTCGGGCTCGGCCGGATATGGATATGGGTACGGGTACGGGTGCGGATAGGGCGGCGGAGCGTAGGCCATGGCCCAGGGCGGCGGGTAGCCATACCCCTGCCCCACCTGCCCGTACGCCGGGCCGTAGGGCTGCTCCGGGTAACCCTGCGGCGCATAGGCCTGAGGTGGATAATCCTCCGGCGGATAAGCCTGCGGTGGCGCGTAGCCCTGGGCCTGCGGCGACTCGGCCGACCGCATGGCGGCCCACAGCGACGACGCGCCGTAGGGACCGGGCGGTGGTGGCGGCAGGGCCGCACGCTCCCGCGGCGGCGGGGGCGGCGGCGCGAAGGCCCATGGTGGCGGCCCGGCCCATGGCGGCTGGCAGCCGCCCGGTGGCGCCGCCGCCCGCCGCGACTCGACGATCACCGCCGCGGACGGCGGAGCGAGCCAGGGCCTGACCGCCTCCGGCGGGTAGCCCTCCTCCGGCGGATAGGTATCCGCCGGAAGGCCGTCCGCCGATGGCTTTGCCAGATATCGGGGTGTCGAGCCAGACTGAGCCCAACTGATTGAAGTCCACGCCAGGAAAAGGATCGGGAGGACGACTATGGCCGTAAGAATCGGACCCCGTTTCATCAACCGACGCCTTTGTAACGACCTGCGGAACCGCCGCGTCGGGCAGGATGTCCCTGCCGCTGTTCTACGTGGAAAAACCGCCGTTTTCGTCCCCCGTCTTACCACACTCTGACCGGAAAGCTATCCCTTTTTCGTGGAGAAGCGTCTCCGTGACGGGTTGCAGGGTAGACTGGAGATTGATTCAGACCGACGGAAGTTTGTACTGACTCGCGACGGCCGATGTCGGTCGCCCAGCCTATGGAGGGTGCGATGACGATGACCACAAAGGCTGCGATCAGCGGTGTTCCCGGTCCGAGGTTCCTCTCTTGACCTCGGTGGGAAGAGGTCGGAAACTTGGAGCGCCGTGGAACTTGACGTCGCTGCCGACGGCCTTAGATCTTCCGAGGTGGAGGCGCCTTTGGGGCCGCCATCGGAACAGGCCGTCGGGCCGGAGTCGCTTTCGGTGTCGACGTCGGACTGAGGTACGGGTGCCGGTCATCGGGCCCCTGGACTACGTGCTCGCTCTTGCCGGGGAGAACGGATGTGTCGCGTGTTTCCGTGTTCAGCAGCCCGCTTCTATTGGGCTTCGATCACTTCGAACGGGTCCTCGACCGGATATCAAAGACGTCGGCCGAGGGATATCCTCCCTACAACATTGAACAGATCGGTGAATGGGGCTTGCGCATCACCCTGGCGGTGGCCGGTTTCGCCGAGGAGGATCTCAGCGTTTCGATCGAGGACAACCAGCTCATCGTGCGCGGTCGGCAACAGGAGGAGGACAAGGATCGGGTGTTCCTCTTTCGCGGCATCGCCGCGCGGCAGTTCCAGCGCAGCTTCGTTCTTGCCGAGGGAATCGAGGTGAAGGGGGCGGCCCTCGACAATGGCCTGCTGCACGTGGACCTGGAACGGCCGCCGTCCGAACCCAGGGTGCGGACCATCAGAATCGACAAGTCCTCGACCGCCCGGAGCAATGGTGGACGCCGCAAGGCCATTGATGTGGATGTGGATGTGGATGTGGATGTGCGTGGTGCCGGGGGCTGACCTGGATCCTGACCTGGATTGGGGCCCGTCCGGACAGAACGAAAGAGCGATGCCATGAAGCCGCATATGGACAGCAAGCCGCCGCGCGCGATGGAGCGCGTCATGTCGGACGACGATCTGGCGCAGTGGGGGCTGCAGAATGTCGCCTTCGTGAAGCGGGTCGTGGTCGACAACGAGGTCGCCTGGTCGATCCACGCGGCCAACGGCACGGAAATGGGGGTAGCCCCTCGTCGGGATCTGGCATTCGCCGCCATTCGCCAGTACGATCTGGAACCATTCAGCGTACACTGACAGACGAAACGGCCGGGCCTGCAAGGCCGGGGGCAGGAAAGGAAGGGGGAGACCCTGATGAGCGATGTGCCCCGGCGCATACAGGACGCCACGATTCTGGTGGTGGACGACAACAGGGTCAACATCCTGCTGCTCAACGGCATCCTGGAGGCCGCGGGCTATGGCACCGTGATCAGCATCACCGATTCGCGGCAGGCGGCGGACGTCTGCCGGTCGCGGCGCATCGACCTCGTCCTCCTCGACATCAACATGCCCTACCTGGACGGCTTCCAGGTGATGGAGCAGCTCGCGGAGATCCATCGGGACGACTACGTCCCCATCCTGGTCCTCACCGCCCATTCCGACCGGGAGACCAAGATTCGTGCCCTGGGGGAGGGAGCCCGCGATTTCCTGCACAAGCCCTTCGACCACCTCGAGGTACTGAACCGGATTCGCAACATGCTCGAGGTACGCCTTTTGCACCTCGAGGTGCTTCGCCAGAACCAGGACCTGGAGCGCAAGGTCCGCGAACGCACCGCCGAGCTGGAGGCGACTCGCTTCGACATCATCCGCCGGCTTGGCCGGGCCGCCGAGTTCAAGGACAACGAAACCGGCATGCATGTGGTGCGCATGAGTCACGCCTGCGCCGTGCTCGCGCGCGCCGCCGGCCTGGATGAACGGCAGTGCGATCTGCTGCTGAACGCCAGCCCCATGCATGACATCGGCAAAATAGGCATTCCCGACCGGGTCCTGCTCAAGCCCGGCAAGCTCGACTATGCCGAATGGGAAATCATGAAGACCCACGTGACCATCGGCGCCGATCTCCTGGATGGTCACCAGTCCGATCTCATGGTGATGGCGCGGGATGTGGCGCTCTGCCACCACGAGAAATGGGACGGGACCGGGTACCCCCGCGGCCTGAAGGGCGAGGAGATTCCTCTGGTGGCCCGCATCACCTCACTCTGCGACGTGTTCGACGCGCTGACCTCCGAGCGCCCTTACAAGAAAGCCTGGTCGGTGGACGATGCCATGGCCGAGATCGAAAAACAGACCGGCCGCCAGTTCGACCCCCGACTGGTCCCCCTGTTCCGACAGGTCCTGCCGGACGTCCTCGCCATCCGCGACAAGTACCGCGATCCCGAAGGCGAAACCGCGGGAGCCGTCCTGGTATCGGCGTAATTCCGGCAAGCGGAAAGTCCGAATCATGCGGCCCTACTCCGCGCGTGCGTTGAGAAAAAAGATGCAGCACGGATGAACGCGGATAAGGCACGGATAAACTCTGATGTAGCGGAGTTTGACATTAGCTTCAGACGCGTCATATAGATAGCCAGTTTTAATAACATAATATCTCTATTTATGAGATTGAATGCGGCGCGCTCTCACGATTATCCTGCATCCGTGTTCATCTCTTCTTATCCGTGTTCATCCGTGTTGCGTCTTTTTTCTCAACGCACGCACGGTATCAGATCGAATGAATCGATCTTTCCGCTGGACGGCATGACGCCCCGAACCGGGGCTGGCGGGCCATATCAGGAATTGTTGCCCCGCCTTGCGTGGGGGTCACGAAATGCGGTATCCTGGGCATAATGCGGCGGCCTCCTGGTGGGCCCGTCAGGACTCGAACCTGAAACCAGACCGTTATGAGCGGCCCGCTCTAACCACTTGAGCTACAGGCCCACCGGGGGAAGCCGACGCACACAGAACGTAGCCCAGCGACGGGCCACGTCAAGGACTACGTTGAGCTGGACCATAAAGATAACACGATAACTCCGGACAGCGGCGCCGCAGGGGGCGGATCGCCGGGTCCCGAAAGAAAGGGGGTATGGCCGGCACCGCTGCCGCGGCCTCAGGCCATCGGTCGTTGGGTGCATATCGGAGAGCAGGGCGGCCCACCGATTCGACGGGTGCGGATCGGGGGTTGCGTCGTGCGTGAGCACGCCATCCTTGACGGAGGGCGATTTTGCGCTGACACTACCAAGTACATAATACAAGGCCAAAAGACAGAGGAGTTCTTCATCATGGATCGTGCTCAGGCACTGCACGCGCTCGCGGCGACGCGATGGCGCGTGGCGATATCACTCAGTATCGGCATGCTTGCAATATACTTCGGTTTCATCCTTCTGGTGGCGTTCAACAAACCGCTGCTGGCGACCATCCTGACCAAGGGGCTGTCCCTCGGCATCCTGCTTGGGGCATCGGTGATCGTCCTGGCGTGGGTGCTGGTGCTGATCTACGTCCGCTGGGCGAATGGCACCTACGACAACCGCATCCGCGAACTGAGGGGATGACCGATGGGCGCAGAAACAAACTCAATCGCAATCGTCTTTTTCTTCCTGTTCATCGCCCTGACCCTCGGGATCACCTACTGGGCGGCGAAGAAGACCAAAACCGCCTCCGAGTACTTCGCGGCCGGCCGCTCGATCACCGGCTTCCAGAACGGCCTTGCCCTCGCCGGCGACTACATGAGCGCGGCGAGTTTCCTCGGCATCGCCGGCATCGTCGCCTTGAACGGCTTTGATGGCCTGATCTACTCCACCGGCTGGCTGGTGGGCTGGCCCATCATCGTCTTCCTGCTCGCCGAACCGATCCGCAACCTCGGCAAGTACACCTTCACCGACGTGGTGGCCTATCGTCTGCAGCAGAAGCCGGTGCGCATCGCCACGGCCATCGGCACCCTCATCGTGGTTCTGACCTATCTGATTGGTCAGATGGTGGGTGCCGGCACGCTGATCAAGCTGCTGTTCAACCTTGATTACACCACGGCCGTGGTTATCGTCGGCACCGTCATGATGATCTACGTGCTGTTCGGCGGCATGATCGCCACCACCTGGGTGCAGATCATCAAGGCCGGACTGCTGCTGGGGGGCGCCAGCATAATGGCGATTCTCGTTCTTGCCCAGTTCCACTTCAACCCGGCGGAACTGTTCGCCGCCGCATCGGAAAAGTACGGCTCCAAGGTTCTGGAGCCCGGCACCAAGGTGGTGACCGGCGCCTGGGACGCGGTGTCCCTCGGTCTTGCCCTGATGTTCGGCACCGCCGGCCTGCCCCACATTCTGATGCGCTTCTACACCGTTCCCGACGCCCAGCAGGCCCGCAAGTCGGTGGCCTGGGCGACCATCTGGATCGGCGCGTTCTATCTCATCACCTTCATCCTGGGCTTCGGCGCCATGGTGCTGGTGGGTCAGGACGCGGTCAAGGCGGCCAATCCGGGCGGCAACATGGCGGCGCCGCTGCTGGCCAAGGCCCTGGCCGGCGACATGTTCTTCGGCTTCATCTGCGCGGTGGCCTTCGCGACGATTCTCGCGGTGGTGGCAGGTTTGACCTTGTCCGGCGCGGCGGCGCTGTCCCACGACCTGTGGGTCAACGTGGTGCGCGGTGGCAAGGCGCCGGAGAAGGAGCAGCTTGCCGTGGCGCGCATGGCCTCGGTCATCCTCGGAGCCAGCGCGGTTCTGCTCGGCATCCTGTTCCAGGGTCAGAACGTGGCCTACATGGTGGGGCTCACCTTCTCCATCGCGGCCTCGGCCAACTTCCCGTCCCTGGTGCTGTCCATCTTCTGGCGGCCGTTCACCACCTGGGGCGCCGTGTCGGCGATTCTGTTCGGCGCCTTCGGTACCCTGCTCCTGATCTACCTCGGCCCGACCGTCCAGATCGATCTCCTGGGTCCGGGACCGAAGGATCCGGCGGCATTGAAGGCGCACACCGACATGGTCATGGCCCAGTGGTGGTTCTTCCCGCTGAAGAATCCGGCTCTGTTCACCATGACCGGGTCGTTCCTCGTCGGCATGCTGGTGTCCCTGATCGCGCCCGAGCGGTCGGCGTCCGCCGGCTTTGACGAGGTGGAACGCCGCGCCATCATGGGTGAGACCTGATCGAGAGACCCATCGACCCCACGGGTCGGTAATCTGAAAACCCCATGGGTCGGTGACCAGGAACGGGCCGCGGCATCCGCCGCGGCCCGTTCTTTGTTGGTATAAGGCTTTGCTCAGAAATATCCGCTTCAGATTGCGCCGGATTTTGGTTCGTCCGCCAAGCGCGTCAAGGGGCGCGTACCGGCGGTACGCAACCCTTGACGCAACGCCGCGGACGGACCAAAAGACAAGCAAGACGAAGCGGATATTTCTGAGCAAGGCCTAAGACAAATAGAAAGAGAAGATGTGAGGGTCTGAGGCCCTCACACTCCCCATTTTTCACCAGGATGAAAAGTCATGGGGAGCGCGTGGGGCATTTCTGCGCCTCGCAAACTTTCTTTTTGCTGATTACTGTTTCACTAATTTTTCTACACACAGGGGTAGCTTGTCAGTTACTCATCAGCACACAATTGCGAACGGTCATCCCGCCTCACATCGCTCGCCGGTATCATCTCTGTCCGCCGGGGACCCACAGCACGTCCTGATCGTTGACATGGCGGGCCAGGACGAACAGGTGGTCCGACAGGCGGTTGATATACTTGATGGCGAGGGGATTCACCGCGTCGGGGACGGTCTCGGCCAGTTCGGTCATCAGGCGCTCGGCGCGGCGGGCGACGGTGCGGGCGTGGTGCAGGTGGGCCGCCGCCGCAGTCCCGGCCGGCAGGATGAAGGACTTGAGCGGCGCCAGGCGCTCGTTCATGGCGTCGATCTCCCGCTCCAGCCGGTCCACCTGCGATTGGACGACGCGCAGGGCCCACTCCGGGTCGGCCTCGTCCGGCTTCGGCGGCGTGCAGAGGTCGGCCCCGAGGTCGAACAGGTCGTTCTGCACCCGCGCCAGCATGGCGTCGGCCTCGGCCATGTCGGGGCCGCGGGTATGCACCCGGGCCAGGCCCACCACCGCGTTGGTCTCGTCCACGGTGCCATAGGCCGAGACGCGGAGGTCATGCTTGACCACCCGGCTGCCGTCGCCAAGCGAGGTGCTGCCCTTGTCGCCGCCGCGCGTGTAGATGCGGGTCAGTTGAACCATCCTGTCGCTCCTCTCGCTCCTGCCGGAAATCACCATTTCCCGATTGAGACCCCGATGCGATAGCCTTATACGAAAGAACGCCTGGACACGATAGGGCGATCGCGCGCACGCGGGCCGGTCGCCGTGGCTGGAGCGACGTCATCCACACGGACCAATGATACAATGAGGCTGGCGTTTATCCTGGAAGGCTACATCGGCCGCCATTTTCTCGTCTCTCTGGTGGCGGTGATCCTGGCCATCATGGGCCTGGTCCTGGTGTTCGACCTCATCGAGCTGACGCGGCGCGCCTCGGCCCAGGCGGACATCACCTTCGCCAGCCTGCTGGTCATGGCCCTGCTGAAGCAGCCGGAGATGCTCAACACCGTCCTGCCCTTCGGCATCATGCTGGGGGGCATGGTGGTGTTCTGGCGGCTGTCGCGCAGCCACGAGCTGGTGGTCCTCCGCTCCGCCGGGGTGTCGGCCTGGCAGTTCCTGGCTCCCATCATCCTGCTGGTGTTCGCCATCGGCGTGTTCAACGTCATGGCGATCAATCCGCTGGCGGCGGCGCTGTATTCCCGCTATGAGCGCATGGAGGATTCGCTTCTCCTGCGCCGCACCAACCCCTTCACCCTGTCGCAGAGCGGCATGTGGCTGCGCGAGGGGCGGGCCGACAGCCAGATGGTGGTGCATGCCGGCAACGTGCGCCAGGACGGCTATCAGCTTCTGATGCGCGACGTCAGTATCTTCGTGTTCGAGGAGCAGGACCGGTTCGTGAAGCGAATCGAGGCCCGCACCGCCGTGCTGGCCGATGGCCGCTATGACCTGGCCTCGGTGTGGGTGATGCAGCCCGGGGCGGCGTCGGTTCCCCACGACACCCTGAGCCTGCCGACCCAGCTCAGCCTGGCCAAGGTCCAGGAGAACTTCGCGGCACCCGAGACCCTGTCCTTCTGGCAGCTTCCCGACTTCATCCGGTTCTTCGAGTCGGCCGGGTTCTCGGCCCACAAGCACCGCCTGTACTTCCAGTCCCTGTTCGCCTCGCCATTCCTGCTGTGCGCCATGGTGCTGGTGGCGGCGGCGTTCTCCATGCGCCCGAACCAGCGCTCCGGCGGCATCCTGCGCCGGGCGGTGGGGGGCATCGTCGCCGGGTTTGTCCTGTACTTCTTCTCCAAGGTCACCTATGCCCTGGGCCTTGGCACCACCCTGCCGCTGTGGCTGGCGGCGTGGAGTCCGGCCATCGTCACCTCCCTCCTGGGGCTGGCGTCGCTGTTTCACTATGAAGACGGGTAGAGGGATCGCTCGTGCGCGGCTATTTCGGCATCGGTGTCGAGGGCGTCAACAAGCCCTACAACGTCGGCAACCTGTTCCGCTCGGCCCATGCCTTCGGCGCCGGCTTCGTGTTCACCGTCGCCGCCACCTATGAGCGGGAGCGCGGCCATCGCACCGACACGTCCGACAGCCTGGGACAGGTGCCGTTCTACGCCTTTCCCGATGCCGGGTCGCTGCTGCTGCCCGAGGGGTGCCGGCTGGTCGGCATCGAGCTGATGGACGAGGCCATCGACCTGCCCAGTTTCCGCCATCCCCTCCAGGCCGCCTATATTCTGGGGCCGGAACGAGGCTCCCTGAGCCCGGCCATGGTGGCCCGTTGCGACTTCGTAATAAAGGTGCCGACGCGGTTCAGCCTCAACGTCGGCATCGCCGGGGTGCTGGTGATGTACGACCGCCTGCTGTGCCGGGGACGGTTCGCGCCACGGCCGGTGGGGGAGGGCGGTCCCACCGAGGGCCTGCCGCCGCATCGGGCCGGCGGGCCGGTCCTGCGGCGCATGGCCCCTTTCCGCGAGGCCCCTCCCCTGGCCGAGGTCGCCCTGGCCGAGCAGGCCGGTGGAGTCAGGCCTCGGCCGAACGGATGCGCCCCACCTCCCGGCCCGCCACGTTGAGGAGCGGGCGGTCGAGCCAGGGGGCGATGCCGGTCACCCCCAGCCCGTGAAGGACCGCCGCCAGGGCCACCTCGGCCGCCCGCGACGCGCCGTCGTCGATCTTCACCGCGATCCCCAATCCCCGGTCCGGCAGGAGGGCGGTCTCCACGCCCTCGGCGCCGCCCTTGACCACGAGTCCCGGGATGGCCGTCATCACTTCGGTATCGAAACGACCAGGACCACCCACCAGGAAGGGGTGCGCGGCCATGGCCTGGACGAGGCGGCGGGCGGCCTCTCCCCGCACTCCCGTCCCGGGCGCCGCCAGCCGGGCCAGACCATGGGCCAAGGCCCGCAGCGGCCAGGCGAAGGCGGGAATGCCGCAGCCGTCGACTCCGCAGGGCAGGGTCGTCATGTCACAGCCGATCAGGTCGCCGATGGTGGCGGCGACCCGCACCTGCACCGGATGATCGGGCTGGATGTAGCCGGCCGTCGGGACCGCCAGGTGCCGGGCCAGGGTCAAAAACCCCGCATGCTTGCCCGAGCAGTTGTTGTGCACCGCCACCGCCGCCTGGCCGGCTCGGGTCAGGGCGTGGGCGGAGACCGGGTCGGAGGGCTCGTGGGCGCCGCACTCCAGGTCCTCCGGGCCAAGGCCGATCCGCCGCAGCCAGGAGTCGACGGCGATGGTGTGCCGGGGCGTGCCGGAGTGGGAGGCGCAGGCCAGGGCGATCTCGTCGACGCCAAGGGCGAAGTGGTCGGCGGCCCCGCTCTCCACCAGGGCCAGGGCCTGGAGGGGCTTGGCGGCGGACCGGGGAAAAACCGGCCGCTCCACATCGCCCCACGCGGCGATCACGGCCCCGGCGGCATTCACCACCACCGCGGCACCGCGATGGCGGCTTTCCAAGGTACCGCCGCGCAGCACCTCGACAAGAACGGGATTGACGGCACCGACCGGGGATGATGTGCTGCGCATGGGCGTGTCCAGATAAACCAAATCTTTAGAATTTGCTGGGAGTCTGAGAAGACTCCGACCGACCGAGGATCACCGATGATGATGTGGACGAAACGACTTGCTCTTTCCGCTTTGATGATGGCGATGATGGCACTGCCCGCCGTGGCTCAGGACGTGACGACCATCGGCACCCGCGGCGACTGGACAGCGTATTCGTTCAAGGAGGGCAAGGGCAAGGTCTGCTACGCGGCCTCCCTGCCGGCGCGCTCGGAGGGCAACTACGCCAAGCGGGGCGATGTCTTCGCCCTGGTCACCCACCGCCCGGCGGAGAAGAGCTTTGGCGTGGTCAGCATCGTCGCCGGCTATTCCTACAAACCCGACAGCCCGGTCGAAATGGCCATCGGCGACAAGATGTTCAAGCTGATTTCCCACGGGGAAACCGCCTGGGCATCGGGCAGCGACGACAAGGCCATCGTGGCGGCGATGAAGAACGGCAACAGCATGCAGGTCCGGGGCAAGTCGGCCCGCAACACCGAAACGACCGACATGTTCTCGCTGAAGGGCTTTTCCGCCGCCCTGGACACCATCGACAAGGCCTGCGGCACCAGGTAATTCAAGCCCTCCCCCTCGATGGGGTTTCCAGCAAACTTAAGCCCTCCCCCTCGATGGGGGAGGGTTGGGCGGGGGTGGCGGTGCCGCACGTAGGTGCAATGGGAAGAGCCAAAGAATTCAGCGTTTGAGCGAACATACTTCTGTCTGTGCGCGCTTCACGGCCACCCCCACCCAAACCCTCCCCCATCGAGGGGGAGGGCTTAAGTTTGCCCCCGCCGCGACCACGGGGGCGCTATGCGCCTGCGGGGGGAGGGGTGGGGGCGGCAGCGACGCGAAAGCCGACGTCGCCGCGCCGGCTCATGGCATAGCGCCTGTTGCGAAAGGCAGCCCGGAGGTAAACGGGCGAGTTGACCCAGGACCCACCCCTCAATGCGTGCATATCACCATCTCTGTCACCACTCCACTCCAAGACGTTGCCGGCAAGGTCGCAGTGACCAGAGGGACCGTTGCCAGCCGGATAGACCCCGACCGGGGTCGGTGCCCCCACATTTTCGCCGTAGTTGGCCAGCTCCGGCGTGGGCTCCTCCGCCCCCCACGGGTACTTCCGCCCGTCCGGCCTGGCCGCCGCCACCCACTCCTTCCCCGTCGGCAGGCGGATAGTCCGGCCCGAGTGGACGCTACGCCAGCGGCAATAGGCGTCGGCCTCGTACCACGAGACGCCGGTGACCGGCCGGTTGGAGTGCTGGGACTGCTCGTCCCACCTCCTCGGTTCCGTCAACTCCAGTTTCTGCCGGAACGTCCACCCCTCATCGCTCCAGTACCTTGGCTCGTCGTAGCCGCTGGCCACGATGAACCCCAGGAACTCCTCCACCGTTACCAGGTACTTGCTGAGCTTCACCCCGCCCGTCCCCGGCACCTCGATGAAGGTGTCGCCGCTCAGCCGGGGATCGCCGCCCCGCCCCAGGGCCTCCGCCGCCGCGATCCGCACCTCGGCCGGAACCTTGGCCGCCCCCTCCACCGTGAAGATGGGCAGGATGCGGCCCTGTAGGTCCAATAGCGCCCCCTCTATCTCTGGTTTCGGCTTGTAGCCATAGGCGAACATGGTCTCCAGAAGCCGACCCAGGATGCCGAACACCCGAGCCTCATCGGCCAATGTCGGTGCACTCCCGCGAAGACCGAGCACCCGCTCCAGCAGCGTGTCCACCCGCCGCCCACCGCCTTCGTCGAACAGGGCGCCGGGGAGGAGTTCGGTCGTCTCCCGCCATTGCAGGTCGTCGAGCCGCCCCCTGACGTCCGGCCACCAGTCCTTGCCTTCCTCCTCACCATCGCCGAGCCAGGCCAGCGCCTGTGCCGCCAGGTATTCCTGGAACGTCAGGTGCCAATAGCCGATGCGTCCCCCGTACCGTTCCTCGATGATGCCGCTGTACAGGCATTCGAAGCGAATCCACTGCCGCGCCCTCGGCAAGGCAGTCTCCTGAGGGAAATGGCGCTCGACCAGCGGACGGACCGCCTCCGCCGCCGTCTCCAGGTCGATCAGGGCAACCTTTCCGCCCTTGTTCCCACTCATCATGGCGAGGGCCAGCGCGGCAAAGGCCTCCAGGGCAAAGCGGTCGGTGAAGCGCTCGTCTATCCGCAGTTTACTTCGCGCCCCGATCAGCCAGCGGATCACCGCCCGGTACAGACGCGCCCGACCCTCCGGCAGGTCGCCCTCGTTCCAGTGCACCACGCACAGACACGTCAGCATCACCGGGTTGGTCGCGAGACGCAGGATCGCCGGGCGGCTCAGGATGGTGGCGATGATCTGCTCGCTCTTGCCGGCCGCTTCGCCCGTCTGGGGCGTGTTGATAGAGAGATTATGCAGCGCCGCCACCCAGCGCTGTATGAACTTAGTGATCTCTTCGCGGCCAAAGGGCTCGATCACGGCGTGGTGGAAGCCCATCTTGCGCACCGCCTCGGCCCCGAACGGGCGGCTGGTGACGACGATGGGTGAGTTTTTCCAACCCGTGCAGGCGTCACGGAAGATGGCGAACACCCGTTCCCTGAGTGCGTCCTCCGCCACCTCGTCCAGGCCGTCCAGGAGGAGAATCGCCTCCCCCCGCTCCAGCAGCCCCCGCCAGTGCGCCCGCCAGGCCTCGTCCTTGTCCGCCGCCGCCGTGGTGGCGAGAAGATCCAGCAGCCGATTACGATCGTCTCCTTGTGCCAGGTGATTCTCCGCCAGCAGCAGCGCCAGTTCCGACAGCTTCAGGAACAGCGGCACGCGGGGCCTGGCTCGACCATCCAGGTTGAGATACCTGACCCGCCACGAAGCCCCACCGGGGCAGGGCGGCCCGACGATATCCCGCGCCAGCATGGTCGCCACTAGGCGCAGGAACGTGGTCTTGCCCGCCCCCGGCTGCCCCTCGATCAGCAACAGGTGGTGTCTCGACAGCAGGTCCGCCACCCCGTTCCCCCCACCGCGCCCCTCCACCTCTCCCCGGCTGCGCAGCGTCGTGTAGAGCTGTTCGATGGGATAGCGCGACGCGTCCTTGGTCTTCCCAACCCCGCTGCCGATGCCGGCGATGCCGATGTGACTGGTGCGGTCCAGAAGCGCCGTGAGCCAGGGAGTGAGGTCGATGGTGGGGGTGGTGGCCACCGGAAGTGGGGCGGTGAGGGGACGGATGCGACATCCGCTCGGTTCGCGCGGAAACTCGTTATCCCAGTCGAACACTTGGCGCCCGCCTTGCGTAACCCGACGCAAGGGCCAAACCCGAATCGTGCCGGACTTATCCAGTTCGCCCCAGGCGTAGCCCATGGCGCGGGTCTCGTTTCTGGCGCCGTAGTTCTCCAGTCCGAACAGCGATGGCGCCTGAAAGTGGTAGCGCATCTCTCCGCAGGACGTGGCATAAGCGCGCGACTGTACGGCATGCATGTGTCCGTGCAGGCAAAGCAGGAATTTATCTGGTGTATAGATCTCCGTGAGAAACCTCGTTTGCGATGCCGGCGACAGCCATTCCAACGGATGGTGCATAAGCAGAAGGTTGTTGCCGTCCTTCAGTTTGTCCAGGGGAGACGTTTTGCTATCGCACCCCAGCGCGCAGTGAAGTTGCTGGGTGAACAGTTCGATCTTTCGCTCGAAATCATCTCCCGTGTACTGGATCCACGCGGAATTGAGCCCCACCACGGTGACCGCCGGTTTCCCAGCAATGGCGACGCGGACGGAAAGATCACCAGGGAAGTGCGAGCGGTGAAGGGTCACGGCTAGGGAATTATTCAGACACGGCTCAATAGTCCTATCAAACCACGCGATATAGTTCTTGAATAGAGGATTAAAAAACGTAGCGTTTCGTTTCTCCCACAATTTCTTATTAAGCTCGACAAGAGAAGCATGTTCCTTGTTTGTCCAAAATTTCTCAAGGACATCATATTTGAAATCGCTACGTTTCGGCCGCACCAGATCATGGTTGCCAGGGACAGGAATGATAAGCGGCTCGGACGTCTGTCCCGCCTCCCGCAACCAGCCGAGAAGTTCTCCAATGAATTGATCGAAGAGTTCGAATTGTTTGGGCTTACCCTCCGATGTGATATCCCCCGTGACCAGGATCATATCAATGGGAAGAAGGTGCCCGTGCCCGAAGATGCTGCGCCTGAACTCGTCGCGCACCTGCCACCAGACATCCCTACCGGGACATCCCATGTGCAGGTCGGAGAGGTGCAGCCAGCGCAAAGTGGTTCCGTTGGCCATGGCATATCCCGTGCGTTGCGAGTCTTCGCATCACTATACCATGACTCCCCGTGTGGCAAGCATGAGCAGGGCAATCGAGGTGAACCGATCAAAAGCCCTCCCCCCACCTTCAGTGGGGCTACCGTATGCACACAGGTTTGGGCAGACTGGGCTGTAGGGATTTCGCTGTAGAAACTATCCGTTTCCCGCAAAAAAAGCCCTCCCCGTCACGCCGCAGGCGTGCCTTCGGCACGACGATGGGGGAGGGTTGGGTGGGGGTGATGGTGCAGCACGTAAATGCATCGGGATAAGCCAAAGAATTCAGCTTTTGTGCGAACGTACTGCTGTCTGTGCGCGCTTCTCTGCCACCCCCACCCAAACCCTCCCCCATCGAGGGGGAGGGCTTAAGTTTGCTCCCCCATCGAGGGGGAGGGCTTAAGTTTGCTCCCCCATCGAGGGGGAGGGCTTGAGTTTGCTGGAAACTTGCGTGCACACGGCAGTCCCACTTTCGTGGGGAAGAGGGTGCCGTTCACGCCGCGGCGTGGGCGACTTTCTTGGGCTGGGTGCCGAGCAGGCGTCCCAGGCCGACGATGACCGCCACCGTCACCACATAGGCCAGAAGCTGGATCTGGCTCGGCTGGTCGGTGTAGCCCACCAGGGTGTGCATGACCCGGCCCATCAGGCTCTTGTCCTCCAGGAGCCACGAGGAGTCCCAGACGGTTTCGCCCAGACTGTCGATGACCCCGGCCGCCGCCAGGAAGCTGACCGACTGTGCCGCCATGCCGGCCGCCAGCAGGGTTACCAGCCACGACGTCACCCCGAACAGGTGGCGCGCCGGGATGTTCACCAGGCCCGCGTACAGGACGACCCCGAATCCGGTGCCGAGGGCCAGACCGCCCAAAGCACCCATGATGGTCGCCATGAGGCCGGTGGGCTCGGAGGCCAGGATGCCGTAGAGGAACAGGATGGTCTCCGACCCCTCGCGCAGCACCGCAACCCCCACCACCGTCGCCAGAATCGACAGGGGCTCGCTGCCCTCCGACACCGCCCGGCCGACGCCCCTCATTTCCTGGGCCATGGCGCGTCCATGGCGACTCATCCAGACGTTATGCCAGCCCAGCATCACCACCGCGACGGCCATGACGGCGGCATTGAAGATCTCCTGTCCGGAGCCCGACAGGCTGGTGGCCAGGGTCCCGGCGAAGAGAGCCAGCACCGCGGCTCCCGCCAGTCCGGCCAGGACGCCCCCGGCAACCCACTTCCGGCTGCCGACCACGCCCTTGGTCGTCGCGAGGACGATGCCACAAATGAGGGCTGCTTCCAGAACCTCGCGAAATACGATCAGACCGGCCGCCAGCATCGGAGCGCTCCCTACTTCACCACGATGACGCCGCGGGCGGTGTCCTCATGGAACTCGCCCTTGAACGGGTATTCGCCGGGCTTGAGCGGACCCACCGTCACCTTCACCGTCTTGCCGGCCGGGATCACCTTTTCCCGCTTCAGCTCGTCGCTCTCGAATTCCTCGGCCGTGGCGTCCTGATTGTGGATCGACAGGATGACCTTGGTCCCGGACTGAACCTCGATACGATCGGGGGAGAAACGGTGGTCCTTGATCACCAGGTCGACCGTCGGGTCAGCAGCGACGGCCGCACCCGCCCCCGCCGCAAGCAGAACCGCCATCGTCGCCGCCATCAGAGTCCCGATCTTCATGTCATCATCCTCCCGCTTGAATCATCGCGACGCCAAGGAGCGTCGCCGCCCGGTCCAACATTTACGTCATCTTCCGGCACCCTGTAAATGAGAATTCGTATCGATCGCGAAGAGCCTGCAATTCGTCGAGGCCGGCCCCGCCGAAATCCGTAAGGACCGCCAATGCTCCGCTGAAGTCATCGCCGGCGGTAAAGACACTCATCCCCACCACCACGGGCACGCCGGCGGCGGTGGCGGCGCGGACGCCGTTGGACGAGTCCTCGAGGGCCAGGCAGGCGGCGCCGTCCAGGCCCAGCCGCTCGAGGACATGGAGATAGACGTCGGGGGCCGGCTTCTTCACCGGCGCGTCGTCGGCGCAGGCGATGACCTGGAACCAGTCCAGGCAGCCCGGCGGTCCGGCGCCGGTCAGCAGGGCGGTGACGTTGGCACGGGTGGTGGTGGTGGCGATGGCCAGGGCCAGGCCGGCGGCGCGGGCCTCGCGCCACAGCGACTCGATGCCCGGCCGCAGGGACACCTGGCCCGAGCCTACCAGCCGGGTGTAGTGCCCGGTCTTGATGGCGTGCAGGCGAGCCGGCAGGTCGTCCCCGCCATCGGCGGTCTGTTCCTGGTCCATGAAGTGGCGGATGCGCTCCCGCCCGCCGGCCACGTGGAGCAGGCGGCGATAGAGCGCCCGGTCCCATCGCCACGGCAACCCGACCTCGGCGAAGGCCAGGTTGAAGGCCTGACGGTGGGCCTCCTCCGTCTCGGCGATGGTGCCGTCGACGTCGAAGATCAGGGCGGCGAGCGGCGGCGTGCTCATGCCAGGAAAACCGTGACCGGCATCGCCCGCTGATGGAGCACGAGGCGGACCGGCAACTCGGCCGCGTCTCCGTCCTCCAGCGAGCCCGAGCCCCCTTTGGCCGTCTCGTAGATGGCCCGCTTGGCTGCTCCGGCCACCAGCAGCACGGTGGCCCGCGCCGTCAGCAGGAGGGAGGCGCTGAGGGAGAGGCGGGGATGCGGCGCCACCGGGGCGCGGCTCGCCACGCACAGGCCACCGGCGGTCAGTTCCGGACCATGGGGAAACAGCGAGGCGATGTGGCCGTCCTCGCCCATGCCGAGGAACACCACGTCGAGCGGCAGCGGAAAGGTGGCCAGGCGACGCTCGGTCTCCGGCTGGCCCAGGCTGGGCGAGGCGGCGCCGTTGACCAGGCCGGTGAACGTGGCCGCCGCCGCCGGACCGGTCAGCAGCAACGCGCGTGCCAGGCGCTCGTTGCTGTCGGGGTGATCGGGCGGCACCCAGCGGTCGTCGGTGAGGGTGACCCGCACCCTGTCCCACGGCAGGTCCACGCGGGAAAGCCCCGGCAGCACCAGGTGCGGCGTCCGCCCGCCCGATACGGCCAGGCTGGCCCGGCCCCGTTCCGCCACGGCAGTTCGAAGACGCTCCGCCATGTCGGCGGCGAGGGCCGTCGCGGCCTCCTCCAGGGTTGCGAACTCTCGTTCCTCGATCATCGGCATGAGCTTCCCCCTCCTTTCCATTCCCCGGTATGGTACACCATTCACGCGCATTGCCCACATTCTGGTGGGTGGGGCGTTGAACCCTATTGCCGGGCGGGGCGGAGAATGAAAGAATGCCCCCGATTTTCGACGCCCGTTCTTCGACTCCAGGACCGGACCATGACACGGCAGACCGTCGATGTGCTCTTCATCAACCCCGGTGATCGCCGCCAGGTCTACCAGAGCCTGGGCGATGAGCTGTGCGCCATCGAGCCGCCGGCGCTGGCCGGGCTGTTCGCCGGGTATCTGCGCAACAAGGGGGCGACGGTCGCCATTCTCGACGCCCCGGCCCTGGGCCTGTCGGCGGCGGAGGCGGTCGGCAGGGCGGTGAGCGACTACCGGCCGGCACTGGTGGTGCTGGCTGTGTACGGCTATCAGCCGTCGGCCTCCACCCAGAACATGCCGGCGGCCGGTGTCATCGCCCGCGGCCTGAAGGAGGCCGACCCGTCGCTCAAGGTGCTGATGACCGGCACCCACCCGGCCGCCCTGCCCGAGCGTACCATGCGCGAGGAGGCGGTGGACTTCGTCTGTGACCTCGAGGGTCCCGTCACTCTGCTCAAAACCCTGAACGCCCTGAAGGCGGGGGGAGGCTTCGCCGACGTGCCCAGTCTGTGGTGGCGGGACGGCGCGACCATCAAGGCGCCCACCGCCGCCGAGCCCCTGATCACCGACCTGGACGGAGAGCTGCCCGGCATCGCCTGGGACCTCCTGCCCATGGACCGCTACCGCGCCCACAACTGGCACTGCTTCGGCGACGTCGGCGCGCGCAAGCCCTATGCCTCGATCCACACCAGTCTCGGCTGTCCCTATCAGTGCAGCTTCTGCTGCATCAACGCCCCCTACGGCAAGTCATCCTACCGCATGTGGTCGCCCGAGGCCGTGGTGACCGAGATCGCCCACCTGGTCGAGACCTATGGCGTGCGCAATCTCAAGTTCGTGGACGAGATGTTCGTCCTGAACGAGCGCCATGTGCTCGGCATCTGCGACGGCCTGATCGCGCGCGGGTTCGACCTCAACATCTGGGCCTATGCCCGCGTCGACACGGTGAAGCCGCACATGCTGGGGCGGCTGCGCCAGGCCGGGGTGCGCTGGCTGGCGCTTGGCATCGAGTCGGGGAGCAAGCACGTGCGCGATGGCGCGGCGAAGGCCCTGCGCAACGAGGACATCGTCGGCATCGTCCGCATGATCCAGGAGGCCGACATCAACGTCATCGGCAACTACATCTTCGGGCTGCCGGACGATGACCAGGCCAGCATGCGCGCCACCCTTGACCTGGCCCGTGACCTCAACTGCGAATTCGCCAATTTCTATTCGGCGATGGCCTATCCGGGATCGGCGCTGCACCGGCTGGCCGAGGACCGGGGCTGGGCGCTGCCGCCGACGTGGAGCGCCTTTTCCCAGCACTCCCACGACTGCCTGCCGCTGCCGACCGAGCACCTTTCGGCGGCGGAGGTGCTGCGGTTCCGGGACGAGGCCTTCCACGAGTACTTTTCGCACCCGGCCTATCTCGCCATGGTGGAGCGGCGCTTCGGGCCCGAGACCCGCGCCCACATCGCCGACATGACCACCCACCGGCTTCGCCGCAAGATCGTCGAGGACGCCTTCCCCAACCTGACGGATGCCGCATGACCGTATCCCTTTCCCCCCACCGGACCAATGACGCCGCCGCCGCCACCACTGTCGCGTCGGCCGCCGACCTCGAGCGTCTCTATCGCGTGCTGCGCCTGATCCGCCGCGCCGAGGAGGAGATCGCCCGCATCTATCCCACCGACAAGATCAAGAGCCCGGTGCACCTGTCCATCGGCCAGGAGGCGATTTCGGTCGCGGTCTGCGATGTCCTGCGGCCCGAGGACTACGTGGCCGTCACCTATCGCAGCCACGCCGCCTACATCGCCAAGGGCGGGGACCTTAGGGCGATGATCGCCGAGATGTACGGCAAGGTGACCGGCTGCACCCGCGGCAAGGGCGGCTCCATGCACCTGATCGCCATGGACCATAACCTGCTCGGGGCGTCGGCGGTGGTGGGGACGGCGATCCCCATGGCCGCCGGCTATGGCCTCGCCATCCGCAAGCGGGGGCAGGACCGGGTGGTGGTCTGCTTCATGGGCGACGGCGCGACCGAGGAAGGCGCCTTCACCGAGACCCTCAACTTCGCCTCCCTGCACAAGCTGCCGGTGCTGTTCGTCTGCGAGAACAACGGCTACGCCATCCACTCGACCCTGGAGCCCCGCTGGGCCACCCGCCAACTGTGCGCCCGGGTGGAGACCTATGGCATCCCCGCCCACCACGTGGCCGACGGCGACCTGTTCCGCATCCGCGACCTGGCGGGCCAGGCCATCGCCGCCATGCGCCAGGGCGGCGGGCCGGTGTTCCTCGAGTGCATGACCTACCGCTGGCGCGAGCACGTCGGCCCGGCCGAGGACTACAATGCCGGCTATCGCTCGCGCGAGGAACTGCTGCCCTGGCAGCAGCGGGATACGGTGGCGACGCTGGGCGCCATGCTGGATGAGGCCTTGCGGGTCCAGATCGACGCCGAGGTGGAGGCCAGGGTCGCCGACGCCGTCGCCTTCGCCGAGGAAAGCCCGTTCCCCGATGACCATGAACTGTTTGAGGATGTCTTCGCCCATGGCTGACACGGTGACCGAGGGAGGCCGGCTGCTGTCCTATGTGGACGCGCTGGTGGAGGGCGCGGCCCAGGAGATGGAGCGCGACCCGGACGTGTTCGTGCTCGGGCTCGGCGTCGATGACCATCGCGCCATCATGGGCTCGACCCGCGGACTGGTGCAGCGCTTCGGCCGCGAGCGGGTGATGGATACGCCGCTGTCGGAGGACGCCATGACCGGCGTCGCCATCGGCGCCGCCATGGCCGGCCTGCGCCCCATCCATGTGCACATCCGCATGGACTTTCTGCTGCTGTGCATGAACCAGCTCGTCAACGTCGCCGCCAAGGCCCGCTACATGTACGGCGGCACGGTCAAGGTGCCGCTGGTGGTGCGGGGGATGATCGGCCGGTCGTGGGGACAGGGGGCCCAGCACTCCCAGGGGCTGCACGCCCTGTTCGCCCACATCCCCGGACTCAAGGTCATCGCCCCGGCCAACGCCCACGACGCCAAGGGCTGCCTGATCCAGGCCATCCGCGACGACAACCCGGTGGTGTTCGTCGAGCACCGCCTGCTCTACCCCATCGAGGCCTTCGTGGACGAGAAGCCCTTCGCCGTGCCCTTCGGCCAGGCCAGGGTGCACGCGGAAGGCTCCGACATCACCCTGGTGGGCGTCTCCCACGGCGCCGTGGAGTGCCTGCGGGCGCGGGAGATTCTGCGTGACGTCGGCATCGACGCCGGGGTCATCGACCCGGTTTCCCTGGTCCCCCTCGACACCGGGACCATCCTGGGAGCCGCGGTGCGGACCGGGCGGCTGCTGGTGGTGGACAGCGCCTGGACCTTCTGCGGCATCGGCGCCGAGATCCTGGCCCAGCTCGCCGAGCGGACCGACGCCCGCCACGTCCACGCCCGCCGCATGGGCTTCGCTCCCACCACCTGTCCCACCACGCCGGTGCTGGAGAACGGCTTCTACACCAACCCGGTCAAGGTGGCCAAGGCGGCCTATCGCCTGGTCCGCCCCGACGGCCCCGACTGGGAGCCCTCGCCCGAACTCACCCACATGGCCCACCAGAAGAAATTCCGGGGACCGTTCTGACTTGAGGGCACTTCATGACAAGCCCTCTCCCCCCCTTCAGGGGACGGAGAGGGTTGGGTGAGGGGGGAGCGAAGCTCCCAAGATGGTGCCGGCTGCCCCACCCCCTCACCCCGGCCCGCTCCCCCTCGAGGGGGAGAGGGAGAAAGTTCCCCAGGGCAATCGGGTGAGCCGATCAAAAGCCCTCT
>JAMOBE010000159.1:0-5166 GCA_039908285.1 Alphaproteobacteria bacterium | reverse complement strand
GCGACGCCCGATGCGACGCTGGTGGAACTGCGTGCGTGGGCGCAATCCGAACTCGGGGTTTCGATCAGTATCGGCGCCCTGTGGGGGGCGCTCGATCGGCTTGGCCTGCGGCTAGAGCAGTTTCCGCTCAAGCGGAAACTGCGAAAAGCCCGCGCGGCGCTTGAGCGGCCAGAGGCAAATTCTAGAGCGTTTCCGCTCAGGCGGAAAACGCTCTAGAGCATTGTCTCAAATAGATGATACTGTGTCACGAACCCACTATTGTGCCTCCTGCGGCTTGTCGACCTCGGGCTGGTCATATCGCTTGAGCTTGCGCCACAGAGACACGCGGTTGATTCCCAGTATGCGGGCGGCGAGGGTCTGGTTGCCGGAGACCTGGTCCATGACCCAGTTGATGTATTCCTTCTCCTGCTCCTCGAGCGATATCAGGCTGCTGTTCTTGCTGGGGGACGCGAAGGTTCGGCGATGAGTGTTGCGCAACGCATCGGGCAGAGTTGCCGGTTCGATGATGGTCCCCTGACAGATGGCGACGGCCCGTTCGATGGCGTTGCGCAGTTCGCGAACATTGCCCGGATAGGCATAGCCGTCCAGAAGCGCCATGGCCTCTGGCGTGATTTCCGTAACCCGCTTATGCATCAGATCGTTGAACTGCTGGAGAAAGTAGCTGGCCAGAAGTGGCACATCCCCGTGCCGCTGGACCAGTGGGGGCACATCGATGTTGACGACGTTGAGGCGAAAGTAAAGGTCCTGACGGAACCGGCCGGAACTGACCGCCTCGACGAGATTGCGATTGGTGGCGGCAATCAGCCGCACGTCGACCTTGACGGACTTCGTGCCGCCCACCCGCATCACCTCCCGCTCCTGCACGACCCGCAACAATTTCACCTGCATGGCGGGTGACATCTCCGTCACCTCGTCGAGAAACAGCGTGCCGCCGGACGCGACCTCGATCAGCCCCTTCTTTTCGCTGGTGGCCCCGGTGTAGGCGCCGCGTTCGTGGCCGAACAGCTCGTTGGTCAGCAGATCCTCGTTGAGGGCACCGCAGTTGACGGCGAGAAAGGGCCATGTCCCACGGTTGGAGTGCTGATGCAGATAACGGGCGAACAGTTCCTTGCCGGTGCCGCTTTCGCCGGTGATCAGGACGGTGCAGTCCGTGGGCGCCACCTGGCGCGCCAGTTCCAGCAAGTGCATCATGCCGCTGTCGCGGGTGACGATGACCACCTGCCCCTTGGCGCCATCGCTCTCCCGCAGGACCGCGATCTCCCGTCGCGTCCGAACCTTTTCCATCGCTTCGGCGACGATGGTGCGCAGATCATCAAGCTGAAATGGTTTGGCGACGTACTGGAAGGCACCGGACTTCACGGTTTCGACGGCCGAGGCCAGGGTGGCGAAGCCGGTGATGACGATCACCTCGACATCGGGTCGCAGTTCGCGGCAGCGGCGCAGCACCTGAAGCCCGTCCACCTTTTCCATCTTGAGATCGGTCAACACGACGTCGAACGGCTCGTGCTCGAACAGGGCGATCGCCTTGGCGCCGCTATTGGCGGTCGCGACCTGGTAGCCCTCCTTCTTGAAGACGTGCTCCAGGTTTCTGGTGGCGATCTTCTCGTCATCCACGACCAGTATTCTGCCGCGGTGGCTCATGCCGTGACCTCCTGCCGTGCCTCGGGGAGCAGGACGACGAAGGTCGTGCCCTCGCCGGGAGCACTGCGAACACCGATGCATCCTTTATGTTGTCTTACTACCTCATAAGCGACGAAAAGGCCAAGCCCTGTCCCATGATTGACATCTTTGGTGGTAAAGAATGGGTCGAAAATGCGCTCGATGTGCTGGGCATCGATGCCGGGACCGTTGTCGGTCACCGAGATCTCGACGAACGGGCCCTCGGGAGCGCGGGGACCGGGAAAGGTCACGCTGGTTTCCGCCAGATAGGTGGCGAGGGGCGTGGCCACCGCGTGTGCCGTCAGCGCGATCCGGCCACCCACTTCCAGGACGTCGGCGGCGTTGCGCAGCAGGTTGACGAAGACCTGCTGCATCCGATGGCGATCCACCGACACGGCCAGGCCATCGGGCACGGCGATGGTGATGGCGACGGAGGCTGGCAGGCGACTCTTCAGCAGGGCAAGGGAATCCCGCATCAGATCGCCAACCGGCACCGCTTCGCGCTCGAGGTTCCGATGGCGGGAATATTCAAGCAGGGACTGGACGATTCGCTGGGCCCGCACCGTCTGGTCCGCGATCTGGTCGAGCATCTCCCGCTTGAAGGCGACGTCGTCGCCCTCCAGGTCCTCGGCAAGGATCTGGCATGACGTCGAGATATTGGACAGGGGGTTGTTCAGCTCATGGGCAACGCCCGATATCAGGGTGCCAAGCGAGGCCAGTTTCTCGGCAAACGCCAGCTCGCGGCGTCGGGCCTCCAGCTCGCGCAGGAGATGGTTGAAGGCATTGGTCAGCGACACGATCTCGCTGTCCCGGGACGGGACCGGGATCACCTCGTGGCTGCCCTGTTCCGTCATCCGGGCGATGCTGTGCTCGATGGCACCAAGGGGCTGGGCCACCGCCCGGGCCAGTATCTGGCCGGCTACCGCTACCACCAGGGCCAGTACCAGCCCGAAGACGATGAGGGTGTGGCGCTCATGATCGAGGTAGCGCTGCATTGCGGTGCGCTGCTGACGAACCATCGCCTCGGCCTCGGTCACCAGGTCCTTGCCCTGGGCGCGGATGGCAAGATCGAGGGGCTGCCGGTCGGTCGCCGTCGCCGGCAGGTGGGTGCGTTCGATCAGCATCCGTTCATAGCGGTCCAGACCACCGAGGAAGTGGTCAATGTCCGCATCGGTGACAAGCCCGGTCAGAAGGGGGCGATTATCCGTCGCCAGCCGGCGGGAGTCGGCCAGATAGCGGATGACCTCGTCATGATCGCCCGGCTGGCCATACAGAAACAGATTCTTTTCGAATCGTCGGACTTCCATCACGGCGTCGAACAACTGCGCGATCCTCTCGCCGCCATGAACATGGATTTCGATGCGCCGCAACTCGAACAGCGCCAACCCAGCCAGCACGACCACCATCATGCCGATGGCGTAATAGCCGAGCGTGATCTTGGACCGAAGAGAAGTCATGCCATCCCGTGAACGGCCGGAGCGCGCGGTCCCCGAGGGCGTCGGTAACCGCGCGACGATTCCCCTCGCCCATTTTTGGCTTATTCCTCGGCCATGGCAACCCCCGCGAACTGGGTTGATTGCCGGTGTTCGCGGATACCGGCCACCAGGGCGCGGGTGATGATGCCAGCCCCGACCAGCAGCGCGGCGATCATGATGCCGAGGCTGACGTTTTTCAACAGCGCCATCGTCGTATCCGACATGGGCGCCAGCATGTTCAGTTGCGACATGTATACGGGCACGACGAAGGCGCGACTGACCAGCACCATCAGCATGATGACGCCCATCACCACCTTGATGAGGTATGGCTTGACGTAGGTGGTGCCGATGGCTCCCAGCTGGATGCCGAACAGGGACCCCGCCAGGATGATCATGGCGAGCCTGATATCAACGAAGCCGCTCCAGGCGAACTTGATGGTGCCACCGAGGCCCATGACGAAGGCGATCACCAGTTCGGTGGCCGAGGCCATCAGTCCGGGTACCCCAAGCATGTACATCATCGACGGTACGCCGATGAAGCCGCCAACGGCGATGGTTGCCGCAAGCAGGCCGGTGGCGAAGCCCATGGGAATGGTCACCAGGAACGACACCCGGCACTTGATGCTGGGAAAATAGACCATGGTGCCGGGGATGTGAAGCGATCGCACCCAGCGGATCAGCGCGTTGTCGGCGGTGTCATCGTGGGTGCCCTGGCGATGCTGGCGCCAGGCGTCACGCATGACGAAGGTTCCGACGATGGCCAGTACGATCACGAAGGCGACGCTGACGTACAGGTTTGAACCGGCATCACCGAACGTGGTTTTGATGTGCTGCTGGAACTCGGCGCCGATCAGCACACCCGCTTCGGCCGAGGCGCCCATGATCAGGCCGAGCTTCACATCCACCTGGCCATACTTGTAGCGCTTCATGGCGCCGACCAATGCCTTTGGGAACTTGTGGCACATGTTGCTTGCCACGGCGACGATCCCGGGCACACCCATGCTCATCATTGCCGGGGTCAGGACGAAAGCGCCGCCCGAGCCGATAAAGCCACTCACCAGCCCGCCGACGAAGCCCACCAGAAACAGGCCGGTGACGCCAATGGGATCGAGAGGAATGAAATTGGAAAGACCTTCCACGGCAATATCTCCTCGTTCGAATGCGTTACTTCTTGGCGGTAAGGCCACACACCGTCCACAGGCCGCTGGTGAAGGCCCCGTGCACGAGCGAGAAGATGAACGCGATGGCCACCGGCATGATGAAGGTCCAGCTGCCCCTGGCCGTAATGCGCAGGATGTCCTCCTGCCACAAGAACAGCAGGCCATAGACGGCGCTGACGGCAACGCCCAGTGTCACCACCCACAGCACGCTGGGGCCGGAGCCTCCACCCCCACCCTTGCCGGCGGGTGTCTTCTCTGCCGCGATGGCGCGGGCGGTCTCGTGCTCATTTTCCTCAGCGAACGCGACGGCGGCAAACGTCTTCGACATATCGTCCATGGTTTTGACTCCGGTGACAGTTGTTTCCTATGCAACAGCCGCAAGAGTCGGGCCAAACAGATATGGCTTGATCGATGCCGGATTTTTCTGGTCTCATGAATACACATTTGTTGCAAAATGCAGCACCGCATGACGATTGCCGTGACAATTCCGTTGCTGGAACGGTCAATTTTTGTATCTGCTGCAGGATGCAGCACCGTGTTGCAATTTGTTATGCGCGGGAAAGGGGAGCGTCCACCACAAATATCGCATAACGGGATTTAGTGACTCGCAAAGTCGGTAAATGCGCGCATTGGGCCCGGGCGAATGTGGTGCGTTGCGGATGAAATTTACTTGTCGCTCATAATCCCGTCTGCCGCAGAAATCCTGGCTTTTTTCCATCCAGTCAGACCGTTGCGGGTCCTCGATCACCCCGACATCCTCATGGATCCCCTCATTTTCAGATTGCCGCGAACAAGTCCGAGACTGCCGGTGACTGCTGCAGCAATTCGAAGAAGCGCTCCAAAAGGGGGCGGAGGCGGGCCTCGGGCATATT
>JAMOBE010000158.1:0-5298 GCA_039908285.1 Alphaproteobacteria bacterium | reverse complement strand
CTCGAGGGGGAGAGGGAGTCTTGGTTCAGAATACGCTTTCAGGCTCTGATGCCGGGGTTGCCGCGAACGTCCGAGGACAAGCACCATGGTTGAACTGTCACTGCCTGCCAATTCCCGGGTCGAGCCGGGCAAGGTTTACAGGGCCCCGGCCGGGGCGAAGAAGGTGAAGACCTTCAAGATCTACCGCTACGATCCGGACAGCGGCGCCAACCCGCGCCTTGACAGCTATGACATCGACCTTGCGGCCTGCGGGCCGATGGTCCTCGACGCGCTGATCAAGATCAAGACCGAGGTGGACTCGACGCTGACCTTCCGGCGCTCGTGCCGCGAGGGCATCTGCGGCAGTTGCGCCATGAACATCGACGGCACCAATACCCTGGCCTGCCTCAAGCCCATCGACGAGGTCCAGGGCGAGGTCGCCATCTATCCCCTGCCGCACATGCCGGTGGTCAAGGACCTGGTGGCGGATCTGTCGGTTCCCTACGCCCAGTACGAGGCGATCGAACCGTGGCTCAAGACCGACACGCCGGCTCCCCCCAGCGGCGAACGCCTGCAAAGCCCCGACGAGCGCGCCAGGCTGGACGGGCTGTGGGAGTGCATCCTGTGCTTCTGCTGCCAGACGAGCTGCCCAAGCTACTGGTGGAACGGCGACCGCTATTTCGGCCCGGCCATTCTGTTGCAGGCGCAGCGCTGGATCGCCGATTCGCGCGACGAGTACACCGGCGACCGGCTGGACGCCCTCAATGACCCGTTCCGGCTGTACCGCTGCCACACCATCATGAATTGCACCAACACCTGTCCGAAGGGCCTGAATCCCGGCGCCGCCATCGGGGCCATCAAGCGGGACCTGGCGCATAGACGCTGAGAGGCCGAGAATGTATCGGCACTCGGGGACATTCGGGGCGATACCCCGAATGTCCCCTTTGTTTTCCGGAAAGTCGCTTTACCGGTTGCAGTGACGTCGGCAGTGTCGCCATACTCCCCTGGCGTTGGCCGGGGTTGGAAGCTGGGTGCGGACATGGGGCTTGAAACAGCGGAGCGGGGCGGAAACGGGTTCACGCCGGTCAATCATCTCATGAGCGAACTCAGGGCCGAACTTGACTGGGCCACCCATGAACTGAGCATCGCCAACAATCGTCTGGCCGAGCTTGAGAGCACCCTCAACGCCGCCTACCACGACGTCCCGATCGACGAGAAAAAGATCGAGCGGATGTCGATGGAGCGGGAGATCGAGGAAGCCAAGTTGCAGATCGACAGTCTCTACGACCTGCATCACATCGCCCGCACACGCTTCGAAAAGATGGAAATGGCGTTTGAGATCGCCCGGCAGTACAATCTTCTGTCAGTCGTTTCGGTCAACCTGCGGAACCTCCTGCTCGTTGGACAGCCGGACCTGCGGTCGCGCCTGGACGTGCGCGCGGCACTTGCGGCGATCGGCTCCGCCCTGCACGACTACTGCTGGGTGGAGCCCTCCGACGAGGCGGACGCGCGAGTGCGCAGCACCCTGATGCATTTCGAGTCCTGTGTCGCCTGGGGTGAGTGACCGGGCGGTGGGTATCGATTTGGCGACACCCTGACGGCGGAAGAGGTCGGCATGGAACGGAACAAGCAGGTCGACGCACTCAGGGCCGAAATCGGCAAGCTCTACGACTACCTGCAAAAGATCAAGCTCGAGATCGCTTCCATCAAGCATCCGCGGTCGCAGATCGACCAGTTCGGCAAGGTGGCGGACCAGCTTGCGACCATCGTCGCCGCCACCGAGGACGCCACCAACACCATCATGGAGGCGTCGGAGACCATCAACGCCGTCGTCGCCGAGCTTGACGAAATGGTCCGTTACCCTGAGGCGACCGCCCAGCATCAGCGCATCATCGACGCAATCAACCGCATCTTCGAGGCCTGCTCGTTCCAGGACATCACCGGCCAGCGCATCTCCAAGATCATCAAGACGATGAATCTCATCGAGGGCACCGTCAATTCGCTGATCGTCATCGTTGGCAGCGACAGTGTGGCCGTCCCCCTGCCGATGATCGCCGCCGCCGACGAGCCGCTGAAGAACGACAACGGCATCGGGCTCTATGGACCATCGAGCGGGGTGTCCCAGGAGGACATCGACAAGCTGTTTGGCTGACCAACCATGACGGGCTCAGTACTCATCGTCGGTGGTGGCATTACCGGCCTGTCCACCGCCTGGTTTCTCCAGAGCCGCGGGGTACCGGTCCGGGTCCTCGAGGCTGCGGCGACTCCCGGAGGCATGATCGACACCGATCGCGGCGGCGGCTGGCTGACGGAGCGCGGCCCCAATTCGACGTTGCACAAGCCAGGCCGTGCCGAGGACTCCCTCGGCCGGCTGATCGCGGGAGCCGGCCTGACGGCGCGGGTGCTGGAGGCCGGCCGGGCCGGGAGCAAGCGCTTCATCCTCCGCGATGGCCGGCTGGTTGCGCTGCCGGGCTCGCCGCCGGCGATGATCGCGACCAGGGCTTTTTCGCTCGGCGGCAAGCTGCGCCTTCTCGCCGAGCCCTTCATCGGCCGGGCGCGCGTCGAGGAGACCATCGCCGCCTTCGTCCGCCGTCGACTCGGGCGCGAGTTCCTGGACTACGCCGTCGAGCCGTTCGTCTCCGGCGTCTATGCCGGCGATCCGGCGGCGCTGTCGGTGCAGGCGGCGGTGCCCCGCATCTACGACCTGGAACGCAGGCACGGCTCGCTGATTCGCGGCGCCATCGCCCTGGGCCGGGCGGCCAGGGGCGCCGGCATGCCGGCCGGCCGGCTGATTTCGTTCGACCACGGCATGGCGGTCCTGCCCGAGACTCTGGCGCAGGCTCTGCCGCCGGGGGCCGTGCGCTGCGGCTGTCGAGTCGACTCGCTGCACCAGGTGGCGGGCGGCTGGCAGGTGGGCTGGCAGGGGAAGGAGGGCGCCGGAACGGACACGGCGGAGCGCCTGGTGCTGGCACTCCCCGCCGGCGATGCCGCCCGTCTGGTTCGGCCGCTGGCGCCGGCCGCCGCCGACCTCCTCGACTCCGTGCCGTATGCGCCGATCGTGGCGGCGGCGCTCGGGTTTCCCCGCGCCGCCGTCGGCCATCCCCTCGACGGCTTCGGCTTCCTGGTGCCGCGGCGCGAGGGCATGCGAACCCTCGGGGCGCTGTTCTCCAGCACCCTGTTCCCCGGACGGGGGCCCGAGTCGACCGTCCTGATCACCGCCTTCATTGGCGGGGCCATGGACTCCGGCATCGTCGCCGAGAGTGACGATCGGATCGCTTCGCAGGTGCGGGAGGATCTCGGGCGCGCCCTGACGATCGATGGAGCGCCGGTGCTCACGCGGCTCTGGCGCCGGCCGCGGGCCATCCCGCAGTACACGCTGGGCCATCTGGCGCGGATGGCGGCCCTTGACGAGGCCCTGGCGCCCCTTGCCGGCCTGCATCTACAGGCGAGCTGGCGGGGCGGGGTGTCGGTTGCCGACTGCGTTCGCAGTGGCGAAACCCTGGCGCAGCGCATCATCGACGGATAATGCCCGAAGCAATTCCGGCGATCTGGCGATTTCTGACTACCATTTTTCTACATCCTGAGATATAAACGACGTGCGCCTTCAGACGGCACTCTCAGGTCCGTCGCCGGCAGGGATAACCCTCCGGAGTCCGCAGAACTCCGTTTCCGTGAGCGGCGCACCCCTTACGATAACGAAACTGAGGAGTCCGTCATGGCTTTCCGTAAGAAGGGTCCCACCGTGGGCCACACTGGGAGTGAGCTGTCCGACGCCGATCTGGACAAGGTCGTTGGTGGTTCTACCGGTCCGACGCAGGAACTGGATGAGCAGGCCGCAATGGGTGGCGACGCGCCACCGCCACCGCCGCCGACCGGTGACATGCCGCCGCCACCGCCTCCGGAAGGCGATATGCCGCCGCCCGATGGCCAGATGCCGCCGCCCGATGGCCAGATGCCGCCGCCCGATGGCCAGATGCCGCCACCTCCGGCCGGTGACATGCCGCCGCCGCCCGATGGCCAGATGCCGCCGCCTCCGACCGGTGACATGCCGCCGCCGCCGACCGATGGCCAGCAGCCGCCGCCGGCCGGTGACATGCCGCCTCCGCCGACCGACACGACCTACGTGCCGCCAGGTGGTGACGTGCCGCCGCCAGTCGATGGTGCGATCCCGCTGGATCCGGGCGACGTCCCACCGCCGCATCCCGACGGCTATGTCAACGAGTTCATCGCTCCGCTGTATTCCGGCCTGAACTACAACGAGTCCGGTCCGAGTGCCTGGACTCTGCCCATCTCCATGGACGACGTGAACAAGGCCGAGTCGACCTTCGTGATCGACGCCGACAAGGTTGGAAGCTGGGCGGGTGGCATTCCTCCGGAAGCGACCCAGAATCCGGATGGCAGCTACACCATCCAGTCCTGGCCGGTTTCGCAGGTCATCGACAATCATGACGGCACCGTCACGCTGATCGTCGACATCGGTTCTCAACCGGACACCATGACCGGGACCGGGGGTGGCGACACCATGGGTCAGCCGGTCGTCGTCACCGACGAGTGGGGCAACACCAGCACCACCTACCCGGATGGCTCGCAGAGCTGGGACAGCCCGAACGGCTATCATTCCGAAACACACCCCGACGGTTCGTCGAGCTGGTCGAGCCCGGATGGCTCGCACGGCGAGTACAACGCCGACGGGTCGGGCTCGTATGTCGGGTCGGACGGCTCGCACAGCGAGTGGACCTCGCAGAGCAGCACGTGGACGGGTGCCGACGGCTCCACCTCGACGTGGAATGCCGATGGCACGTCCAGCTACAGCAATGCCGATGGCTCGAGCGGTCAGTACAATGCCGATGGGTCGGGCTCGTATGTCGGGTCGGACGGCTCGCACAGCGAGTGGACCATGCAGAGCGGGACCTGGACGGGCGCCGACGGCTCCACCTCGACGTGGAACGCCGATGGCTCGTCCAGTTACACCAATGCCGATGGGTCGCACGGTCAGTACAACGCCGACGGATCGGGCAGCACGACCTACGCCGACGGGTCGTCCGACACCTGGGATGCCAACGGCAATCACGTCTACACGACGGCCGGTGGCGACACGGGTACCCCGGTTGCCGGCGAGTACACCAACACCGACGGCTCCACCGATACCTGGAACGCCGACGGCACGTGCACCTGCACGGAGACGGACGGCACCACCAACACCTACAACACCGACAACTCGGGCACCACGACCTATGCGGACGGTTCCGTCTCGACGTGGAACGCCGACGGCTCGGGCAGCTGGACGGGCGCCGACGGTTCCACCTCGGTGTGGAACGC
>JAMOBE010000025.1:0-43181 GCA_039908285.1 Alphaproteobacteria bacterium | reverse complement strand
TTGCCCCACCCCCTCACCCCGGCCCTCTCCCCCTCGAGGGGGAGAGGGAGTAAGTTGTTGGAGCGGATGGGGGAGGTAATCGTGGACGTGCTCAAACGATTCGTAAGGGCCATCGACCGCGTCGATGACGTCATCGGTCACGCGCTGTCGTGGATGGTGCTTGGCGTGGTGGTGGTCTGCTTCGCGGTCGTGGTTCTTCGCTATGGGTTCCACACCGGCGACATCCGACTGCAGCAGGCCTACGTCTGGATGCACGCATGCGTGTTCATGGTGGGGGCGAGCTATACCATGGCCAAGGGGGGTCACGTCCGCGTCGATATCTTCTACGAACGGATGTCCCGCCGTCGCCAGGCCTGGGTCGATCTGCTGGGAACGCTGTTTTTCCTGCTGCCGTGGCTCGTGGTCATCGCCTGGACCGGCTGGTCGTTCGTCGCCATGTCCTGGCGCATCGCCGAGCCGTCGTCCGAAGCGGGGGGCCTGCCGGCGGTGTACCTCCTGAAGTCGGTGATCCTGGTGTTCTGCGGGCTGGTGGCCATGCAGGGACTGGCGATGGCGGCGCGCAGCATTCTGGTGCTGATGGGAGAGGCCGAACCGGCGGAACCGGCGAAAGCATTGGAAACGGCGGAGACGCGACATGACTGAGACCAGCAGCGTCGGCGAGATCCTCGCGCTCGTCATGTTCGCGGCGACCATCGGCGTGGTGATGATCGGCTATCCGGTCGCCTTCTCCCTGGCCGGAGTCGCCCTGTTCTTCGCGGTTCTCGGCAATCTTCTCGGACACTTCGACTACGCCCTGCTGGCGGGGCTGGCATCCCGCTACTTCGGGGTGATGACCAACGAGATCCTGGTGGCGGTGCCCCTGTTCGTGTTCATGGGCGTCATGCTGGAGCGCTCGAAGATCGCCGAGGCGCTGCTGGAGACGATGGGACAGCTCTTCGGGCGGATGCCGGGGGGGCTCGGCATTTCGGTGGTCTTCGTCGGAGCCCTGCTTGCCGCCTCCACCGGCATCGTCGGGGCGACGGTGGTGACCATGGGGCTTCTGAGCCTGCCGGCCATGATGCGCGCCGGCTACGACCCGAAGCTCGCCACCGGCGTCATCTGCGCCTCCGGCACCCTGGGCCAGATCATCCCGCCCTCCACCGTGCTGATCTTCGTCGGCGACATGCTGCAGGGCGCCAACTCGACCGCCCAGATGATGAAGGGCAACTTCGCGCCCGAGCCGGTGTCCGTCGGCGACCTGTTCGTCGGCGCCATCATTCCGGGGCTGCTGCTGGCCGGGCTCTACATGGCCTGGGTGGTGGTCAAGGCGATCTTCCAGCCCGAGACGTGTCCGCCGCTGGTGATGGACGCGGCCCAGCGCAAGGCGCTCGGGCGCCGCGTGGTGCTGGTGCTGACGCCGCCGCTGGCGCTGATCATCGCCGTGCTGGGGTCGATCCTGGCCGGAATCGCGACGCCGACCGAGTCGGCCTCGGTGGGCGGCATCGGCGCCATCCTGCTGGCGGCCGCCAACCGGCGCCTCAACATGACGGTTCTGCGCGAAGTCATGCGCTCGACCCTGACCATCAGCTCCATGGTCTTCGTCATCCTGATCGGAGCGTCGGTGTTTTCGCTGGTGTTCCGCGGCCTCGGCGGCGAGAAGATGGTGACGGACGTCTTCTATGCCCTGCCGGGAGGCGCCTTCACCGCCGTTTTCGTCGTCATGCTGGTGATGTTCCTGCTCGGGTTCTTCCTCGACACCTTCGAGATCATCTTCATCGTCGTGCCGCTGACCGCGCCGACACTTCTGGCCATGGACGTCAACCCGGTGTGGCTCGGCGTCATGATCGGCATCAACCTCCAGACCAGTTTCCTTACCCCGCCCTTCGGCTTCTCCCTGTTCTACCTGCGAGGCGTCGCGCCGCCATCCATCACCACGGGCCACATCTATCGCGGCATCGTGCCCTTCGTGGCGATCCAGGTGCTGTGCCTGGCCCTGCTGTGGACGACGCCCGGGCTGGCGACCTGGCTGCCCAAGGTCGTCTTCAGCGGTTCCCCGGAGGCCGTGCAGGGCCAGGGAGGCATCCGGGTGGAAGGCGACGGCAAGGACAGCCTCATCCCCGACGAGGGGCTGGTTCCGTCCTACGGCAGGAAGTAGCGCAAGGGGGCTCGCGCGTTGCGGCGTGAGCCCCCTCCTCCGTCCCCCTACTGAGGATATTTGAACTTCAGCACGCGGGCGTTGGTATAGGCCTGCTCGCCGATCTTGGTCCACTCCATCAGATTCGCACGAGCCTTGACGAAGGCCTGGGCGATCTTCTTCGTCGTCGGGTCGGAGGAGTCCAGCAGTTCCTGGATGACCTCGCCGGCGGCGTTGCCGAAAGCGGTCAGCACCTCGCGCGAGAACTGGCGCAGCTTGACGTTGTGGGTGGTGATCAGGGTCTCGAGCGCCGTCCCGTTGCGGGCGTTGAGTTCCGCCAGCATCTGCTCGTTCTCGACCTGCGCCGCGGCCTGGACGATGGCCTTGAGGTCAGCCGGCAGGGCATCGAACTTCTGCTTGTTGACGATCAGCTCGAAGGCGGTGCCGGGTTCGTGGAAGCCGGGGAAATAGTAGTTGGACGCCACCTTGTACAGACCGAGGGCAAGGTCGTTGTACGGGCCAACCCACTCCGTGCCATCGATGGTCCCGGACTGCAGGGCGGCGAAAATCTCGCCGGCCGGCAAGAGGACGATGTTGGCGCCGAGCTTTTTCAGCACCTCGCCGCCCTGGCCCGGCATGCGGAACTTCAGCCCCTTGAAGTCCTCGACCGAGTTGATTTCCTTGCGGTACCAGCCGCCCATCTGAACGCCGGTGTTGCCGGCCAGGAAGGGCTTGATGTTGAAGGGCGCGTACAGTTCATCCCAGAGTTCCTGACCCCCGCCGAACCCGATCCAGGCATTGTGCTCGGTCGCCGTCAGGCCAAAGGGCACGGTGGAGAAGAACGGCGCCGCCTTGCTCTTGCCGATATGGTAATAAGCCGAGTCGTGCCCGAGTTCGGCCGTGCCGCCCGACACCGCGTCGAAGCATTGGAGTGCGGGGACCAGCTCGCCGGCGGCATAGACCTTGACCGTCAGACGCCCGTCGCTGAGATCGCCGATGCGCTTGGCCAGGCGTTCGGCGCCGGTTCCCAATCCCGGCAGGCCCTTGGGCCAGGCCGTGACCATGCGCCACTCCACCTTCCCCTGAGCGATCGCCGGGCGTGGCAAGGTCGATACGGCAGTGGCCCCCGCCACCGCCGCGCCCGCAAGGAATGCACGACGTTTCATCTTCTTCTCCAATGCAGTTGATCGCGCGATGGTAGCAGGCACCGGGGTACCGCGCAAGTGGAGTTCAAACGACCAATTTGACTAGATAATAGGCGGGCCCGCGGACGAGTTGCCCAATAAAGGTGCAGACTCGCCTCGACCTTGGGGGTATCCCTCGGGGTTCCGGCCCGATTGTGCCGTTGGCACGGCGCTTGAGTGCTCCTGGCCGGCATTTGCCGATACCCAACGCCGTCAGGAGAAAACGCGATGGAAGTGGCCAGGACCGGTGGCGACGTTCTTTTCATCCTTCTTGGGGCGATCATGGTGCTCGCCATGCATGCCGGGTTCGCCTTCCTCGAGGTCGGCACGGTCCGCCGCAAGAACCAGGTCAACGCCCTGGTCAAGATCCTGGTCGACTTCGCCGTCTCCACGGTCGCCTATTTTTTCATCGGCTATGGCATCGCCTATGGCGTCCATTTCCTGGTGAGCGCCGACGCGCTGGTCGGGAAGACCGGCACGGCCTTCGCGGGGCATGGCTATGACCTGGTGAAGTTCTTCTTTCTCGCCACCTTCGCCGCCGCCATTCCGGCCATCGTGTCGGGCGGCATCGCCGAGCGGGCGCGTTTCTGGCCGCAGACCGCGGCGACGGCGTTGCTGGTCGGGCTCTGCTATCCCTCGTTCGAGGGAATGGTGTGGGGCACGCGACTCGGCTTCCAGAAATGGATGGAGGCCACCTTCGGCGTTCCCTTCCACGACTTCGCCGGTTCGGTGGTGGTGCACGCGGTGGGGGGCTGGATCGGGCTCGCCGCCGTTCTGATGCTGGGGGCGCGCATGGGGCGCTATCGCCGCAACGGCACCGTGGTCGCCATTCCCCCGTCCAACATCCCGTTCCTGGCTCTCGGGGCCTGGGTTCTGTCGGTGGGCTGGTTCGGCTTCAACGTCATGAGCGCCCAGACCCTCGATGCCATTTCCGGCCTGGTCGCCCTCAACTCCCTGATGGCCATGGCGGGCGGCATCCTGTCCGCCCTGGTGATCAGCCGCAACGACCCGGGGTTCATCCACAACGGCGCCCTGGCGGGGCTGGTGGCGGTGTGCGCCGGTTCGGACGTGATGCATCCTTTGGGCGCCTTCACCACCGGCGGCCTGGCCGGAGCCATGTTCGTGTGGCTGTTCACCCACTGTCAGAACACCTGGAAGATCGACGACGTATTGGGAGTCTGGCCCCTGCATGGCATGTGCGGACTGCTGGGCGGCATTGCCTGCGGTGTCTTCGGCGCGCCGGCACTGGGCGGACTCGGCGGTGTCTCGTTCGGGGGCCAGGTGGTGGGGACGCTGATAGGGGCCGGATTCGGGTTCGTCTCGGGACTGGTGGTCTATGGCGGGCTGAAGGCTCTGGTTGGCATTCGACTCGATGGCGAGTCGGAGTTCGAGGGCGCCGATCTGGCCATTCACCACATCACCGCCTATCCGGAGGACGAGATTGCCGGCTATGCCGAGGGGGAGAGCATGACGCGGAAGGTCGGGATGGGACAGGCTGCGGCGGGGCGGTCGCTGGCGGAGGAGCGTGGTTGAGTAGATGAAAGCAAGAGAAGGACGAGGGGCCAGTCGGCCCCTCGTGCTCCCCGTTATTATTTCAGTATAATACGTCACCTAATGAGAGGATGACGATAAGTAATGGGGAGCACGAGGGGCCGACTGGCCCCTCGTTCTTACTCTTCCTTTATTGTCACCACCTTCTTCACACCCCCAGCGCCTCCTCCAGCCTCCGACACAGCACCTTGATCGCCTTCACCCGCGCATAGTTCTTGTCATTGGCCTCGATCAGCGTCCACGGCGCAATGTGCGTGCTGGTGTGCTCGACCATGTCGTTGACCGCCCTCTCATAGTCAACCCAGCGCCCCCGGTTGCGCCAGTCCTCCTCCGTCAGCTTCCACCGCTTGTAGGGAATGTCCTGGCGGTGCGTGAACCGCTTCTCCTGTTCGTCCTCGGAAATATGCAGCCAGTACTTGCAGAGGATGATCCCGTGCTGCACGAGCTGTTCCTCGAAGTCGTTGATTTCGGGAAAGGCGCGCAGCCACTCGTCCTGACGGGCAAACCCCTCCACCCGCTCCACCAGCACCCGGCCGTACCAACTGCGATCGAACACGGTGACCCGCCCCGCCCGCGACAGATGGCGCCAGAATCGCCATAGATAGTGCTGCGCCCGCTCCTCGTCGGTGGGAGGGCCGAACGGCACCACCATATAGTCGCGAGCATCCATGGCGGCGGTGAGACGGCGGATGGTGCCGCCCTTGCCGGCGGCATCCCAGCCCTCGAACACCAGGACCGTCGAACGCCGACGCTCCTTCGCCAGGCGATAGAGCCGATTCAGCCGCCCACGCTGCTTTAGAAGCTCAATGTCGAACTCCTCCTTGGAGATGGTCTTCGTCATGTCGAGACACTGGAGAATCGACGGCTGCCGTGTCACGGCGATGATCGGAGACGGGGGCGGAGACGGCGCTTCCGCGACCAGCACCTCGGTCCCAGTCCCGGCCTCCCCCCTGCCGCCAAGGGCCACGACTCCGTCGGACGAGGCGCCGAGACTCGCGACGACCGAGCGGCGCACCGCCCGGTCGGCGATGTGGCGGTTGGCCGCCTCGCGGAAGGTATTGAGCACCGTCAGGGTGCGATAGCGCGAATCGGCCCCCTCCACCAGCGTCCACAGGGAATGCGCCATGCTGGTGCGCATGATCACCCGTTCGGAAGCGGTAATGAACTTGTCGTACATGCGCCAGTGCAGCCAGTCCACCTTGGTCACCCGCCAGCTTTCGTGGGGGTCTTTTTCCAGCGTCTTGAGACGCTTCTTCTGGGCATCCTTGCCGAGATGCATCCAGAACTTCAGAATCAACGCCCCGTCGTCGGCCAGAAGCTTTTCAAAGGTGATGATGCGGTTCAGCCGTTCATCGAACTCGGCGTCGCCGATGCGGTCATAGGCCCGATCCAGCATCGGCATGGAATACCACGAACTGAGGAACAGTCCGATCTTGCCCTTGGGTGGAAGATCACGCCAGTAGCGCCAGTATTCGGGACGGTCGCGTTCCTCGTCGGTGGGCTCGTCATAGGCGCGGGTGACGATCCACCGCGGATCCATCCACTCGTTCAAGAGATTGACGGTCGCCACCTTGCCGCCGCCATTCACTCCGGCAAAGACCATGATGGTCGGGAAACCGCTCTGCCGGAGTCGCTGCTGCAACTCCACCAGTTCGATCCGGAGTCCCGTGGCCACGGCCGAGAACTCCTCCTTCGACACCTTTCTGCCCAACTCCGCCGTCCGAAACATGCCGCCCCCCATTTCTTCCGGTATTCCCCGCGCAAAATCCTCCCTTCCGGAACCATTGGCAAGCCCTCCGCGCCGCAACGGTGGTTCGGGACCGCAAAAATGGTCTAGCGCGCGCCCGCCCGTCGCTGCTAATGTGCGCGCGCCTGGAAGGGGGCTTCCGGGACTCAGTCATCGTGCGGCCGTCTGTTACGACGCATCCATACACACAGGGGAGATCAAGAATATGGCAGTTCGTGTTGCGATTAATGGTTTCGGCCGCATCGGTCGCATGGTGTTTCGTGCGGTCTCCAAGAACTTCCCTGAAATCGAGATCGTGGCCATCAACGACCTGCTCGACCCTGAATACCTCGCCTATATGCTGAAGTATGATTCGGTGCATGGCAATTTCCAGGGCGACATCTCGGTATCGGGCAGCAATCTGGTGGTCAACAACCGCAAGATTCGCCTGACCGCTGGCAGGGACCCGGCCGAGCTGAAGTGGGGCGATGCCGGCGCCGATCTGGTGATCGAATCGACCGGCCTGTTCCTGACCAAGGAATCCTGCGAGAAGCACCTTGCCGCCGGTGCGAAGAAGGTGGTGCAGTCGGCGCCGTCCAAGGACGACACGCCGATGTTCGTCTATGGCGTGAACCACAAGAAGTACGCTGGCGAGAAGATCGTTTCCGCCGCGTCCTGCACCACCAACTGCCTGGCGCCGGTGGCCAAGGTGCTGAACGACAACTGGGGCATCAAGCGCGGCCTGATGAGCACCGTGCATGCCGCCACCGCCACCCAGAAGACCGTTGACGGCCCGTCCTCGAAGGACTGGCGCGGTGGTCGCGGCATCCTCGAGAACATCATCCCCTCCTCCACCGGCGCCGCCAAGGCGGTGGGCAAGGTCATCCCCGAGCTGAACAAGAAGCTGACCGGCATGGCCTTCCGCGTTCCCACCTCCGACGTGTCGGTGGTCGACCTCACCGTCGAGCTGAACAAGGAAGCCGCCTACGAGGACATCTGCAAGGCGATGAAGGCCGCCTCCGAGGGCGAGCTGAAGGGCGTGCTGGGCTACACCGAGGACAAGGTGGTCTCCACCGATTTCCGCGGCTATGCCAAGCCCTCCATCTTCGACGCCGAGGCCGGCATCGCCCTGGATTCCACCTTCATCAAGGTGGTGGCGTGGTACGACAACGAGTTCGGCTACACCTGCAACATGCTGAACTTCGTCCAGCACGTGGGCAAGAACTGAGTCTGGCCCTTCTGTCCCGCGTTCCGGTCCACCCCGCCTCCCTTGCCGGGAGGCGGGGCTCGCGGCCGGTGCGGGCTCGCCTTCACTGAACCACCCCGAGACATCAACGAGACACTTCCCACAGGGGGGATCCCGATGCCCGCTTTCAAGACGATCGATCAGATCGACGTGGCCGGCAAGCGCGTTGTCGTGCGCGCCGACCTCAACGTGCCGGTCAAGGACGGCAAGGTTACCGATACCACCCGCATCGACCGCTCGGCCCAGACCATCAAGGACCTGGTGGCCAAGGGCGCCCGCGTCGTCGTGGTCACCCATTTCGGCCGGCCCGATGGCCAGCGCAACGCCAAGTACTCCCTGAAGCCCATCGTCGAGCCGCTGGCCAAGGCGCTTGGCATGCCGGTCGCGTTCGGCGAGGACTGCATCGGGCCCGAGGCCGAGAAGGTCGTCAACGCCCTGAAGGCCGGCGAAGTGGCGATGCTTGAGAACCTGCGCTTCCACGCCGAGGAAGAGAAGAACGATCCGGTGTTCGCGAAGAAGCTCGCCTCGCTGGGCGACGTCTATGTCAACGACGCCTTCTCCACCGCCCACCGCGCCCACGCCTCCACCGAGGCCATCGCGCGCATGCTGCCCGCCGCCGCCGGCCGTCTGATGCAGGCGGAGCTTGAGGCCCTTGGCAAGGCGCTGGAGAAGCCGCAGCGTCCGGTGGCCGCCGTGGTCGGCGGGGCCAAGGTCTCCACCAAGCTCGAGCTGCTCGGCAACATGGTGGCCAAGGTCAACATGCTGGTGATCGGCGGCGGCATGGCCAACACCTTCCTGTTCGCCAAGGGCGTGGATATCGGCAAGTCGCTGTGCGAGAAGAACATGGCCGACACCGCCCGCGAGATCATGAAGAAGGCCGAGGCGGCCGGCTGCGAGATCCTGCTGCCCACCGACGCCGTGGTCGCCGACGAGTTCAAGGAAGGCGCCCCCAGCCGAGTCGTGCCCATCGACAAGGTGCCCTCCGACAAGATGATCCTGGACGTCGGCCCCGACAGCACCGCCCGGGTGGTCGGCAAGCTGGCCTCGTGCAAGACTCTGGTGTGGAACGGCCCCATGGGCGCGTTCGAGGTGAAGCCCTTCGACAACGCCACCAACGCCATCGCCCAGGCGGCAGCCAAGCTGACCGAGCAGGGCATGCTGCTGACGGTGGCCGGCGGCGGCGACACCGTGTCGGCCCTGGCCAATGCCGGTGTGGAAGAGAAGTTCTCCTACATCTCGACCGCCGGCGGCGCCTTCCTCGAGTGGCTCGAGGGCAAGGAACTGCCGGGCGTCGCGGCGCTGAAGCAGTAGTCTTCGCGTTCGGGACCTGAGACGAAGAGCCGGGGGATACGGACAGCATCCCCCGGCTTTTTTCGTTCGGACACCTCTATCCGGCCAGGCCCAGGAAAACCATCATGGCGCGGTTGAGCCGAACCATATCCGCATCGTCAAGATGGCCAACGCGTTGCCCAAGCTTGCCCCTGGAAACCGTGGTGATCTTGTCCACCATCAGGCGGGAAACGGTATTGAGGCCGTTCATCGGGCTCGGCGCGATCACCAGACGAAACAACGGCGCCTCGGTCTCATCGGTTGTAAATGTGCACAGGGTAACGGAAGCGTTCTCACTGAAGCGATCGTCCTGCACGATTACCGCCGGACGGGGCTTGCCGGCATATCCGTTGCCACCGGCAACCGTCCAGATCTCTCCGCGCTTCACATTTCGCCCCAGTCCGAGATGGCATCGATGAAGGCCTGATCATCTTCGCCATGTGCACTGGCGGCCACGGCAAGAGACTGACGCCGCGCCTCCACCGCGAACAATGGCGTCCGCGTGTCCGGAACCCAGATCTGAATCGGCCGCAGCCCCTGTGCACGCAGTCGCTCACGATGTGCCTGCACCTTCGCGCGGGATGGTGTCTTCCTGACCGTCGTTCTCATCGACTGGCCCTCCCTACTGGTTACATGTAACCTAGGGCCAATAACGACCGAACGCAAGAGCGTTGACCGATTCATGCCAGCAGTTCTAATTATGACCCGCTGAACGACTTTCGGGGCTACCGCCCCGATCCCCGTTTGAGGCGGTAGCCCCGCATCATAGCTTCGAAGGGGGGAGATGTGAACGGTTACCCCTCCCCGTTGGTTGCTCATTGCGGGCACCTTTGGACGCGGCCGCGCGTCGCGGGGTGAGCGTGGCCGGCGGCGAGGAGGGAGTCCGCCGCGTTCTCGCCGGAGGGCAGGTGGAGGGTGGCCAGGACGCGACCGCCGTATTTGTCCCGGCGGATGGCGGAGAGAAACACCGGACCGGAGCCGACAAGACTCGCCAGGTGATCGCGGGCGACACGGGCGGCGTCCGGCTCGCCGGGGCATTTTCCGTGGAGTTCGGGGGCGTCGATACCGGAGAGGCGAACCAGGATGGTCAGATCCAGGCCGAGGAAAACGCGAATGCGGGCCTCGACGGTGTCACCATCGATGACGCGCATGATGTCGGCCGAATAGGGTCCCGCCAGCTCCTCCGCGGACGCCGGAGTCGCGAGCAGAAAGGCCGCCACCAGGACGGCAGGATGTGTTCTTCCGTGCATGACCGGCACTTGCCGGCCGGAGGCCGGACGGGCGCGAGAACAGCGGGCCGAGCCAGAACCAGACGTGCCGGGAAACCCGACCCGCCGGCGCCCGTCCTTCAGCCTCCGGCCGCGCCAACCCCTTTGTCGCCGCGCGTGTGCGGTGACGCTGTGGAAATGCCGAACCTTCGGATATAGTCGCAGCTAGCCATGACCGTTCTCGCTCAATAGGTTGACGGTTGTGGTCAGGGGCGGATCGGTGAGCCAACACCTTTCCGTCCCGCTTCCGCCCGCAACATGGGCGGGACGCGGTAAACATCGTATCGTTTTCCACGTCCGGTATCCACCCTGAAATGACAACCGGAAAAATGCCCCCTCCCCGCTCCATATTCTCGTACCGCAGGTTCTGGGCGCACCGGTTCGGGCCGGCCCCGTTCCTGCCCATGACCCGCGATGAGATGGAGGAGCTGGGGTGGGACTCCTGCGACGTCGTTCTGGTGACCGGCGACGCCTATGTGGACCACCCCAGCTTCGGCATGGCCATCGTCGGTCGCCTGCTGGAGGCCCAGGGCTTCCGGGTCGGCATCATCGCCCAGCCCGCCTGGACCGATGCCGAGCCCTTCCGGGCCCTCGGCCAGCCCAATCTGTTCTTCGGGGTGACGGCCGGCAACATGGACTCGATGGTGAACCGCTACACCGCCGACCGCCGCCTGCGCCACAACGACAGCTACACGCCCGGCGACGAGGGGGGCCGGCGGCCCGATCGCGCCGTCATCGTCTATGCCCAGCGCTGCCGTGAGGCCTTCCGCGACGTGCCCATCGTCCTTGGCGGCATCGAGGCCTCGCTGCGCCGCGTCGCCCACTACGACTATTGGTCCGACAAGGTCCGGCGGGCGATCATGATGGATGCCAGGGCCGACATCCTGGTATTCGGCAATGCCGAGCGGGCCCTGGTGGACATCGCCCACCGCACCGCCGCCGGCGAGCGCCCCCGCGACATCACCGACGTGCGCGGCACCGTGATCGTCCGCGACACCGTGCCGGAGGGGTGGACGGTGCTCGACGCCAGTTCCCTGGAGCGACCGGCCGTCGCCGATACCCCTACTCCTGGCACCGAGCGCACCGTGGTGCGCCTGCCGGCCTATGAGCAGGTGCGGGACGACCCGGTCCTCTACGCCCACGCGTCGCGGCTCCTGCATCGCGAGAGCAATCCCGGCAATGCCCGGCCGCTGGTGCAGCGCCACGGCGACCGCGAGGTGTGGCTGAACCCGCCGCCGATTCCCCTGACGACGCCCGAGTTGGACGGCGTGTATGGGCTTCCCTATGCGCGGGCGCCGCACCCGTCCTATGGCGGCGCCCGCATTCCGGCGTGGGAGATGATCCGCTTTTCCGTCACCATCATGCGCGGTTGCTTCGGCGGCTGCACCTTCTGCTCCATCACCGAGCACGAGGGGCGGGTGATCCAGAGCCGGTCGGAGGACTCGATCCTGCGGGAAATCGGCGCCATCCGTGACACGGTCCAGGGCTTCACCGGCATCATCTCCGACCTGGGCGGCCCGACCGCCAACATGTACCGCATGGCCTGCCGCGACGCCTCGGCGCAGGCGGTGTGCCGCCGCCCGTCCTGCGTCTACCCGGACATCTGCCGCAGGCTCGGCACCGATCACGGGCCGCTCGGCGCCCTCTACCGGGCGGCGCGGGCGGTACCGGGGGTGAAGAAGGTGCTGATCGCCTCGGGCCTGCGCTATGACCTGGCGGTGCGCGACCCGGCCTACGTGCGGGAGCTGGTGACCCACCACGTGGGCGGATACCTCAAGATCGCGCCGGAGCACACCGAGCCCGGCCCCCTGTCGAAGATGATGAAGCCCGGCATCGCCGCCTACGACCGGTTCAAGGCCCTGTTCGACCGCTTTGCGCGGGAGGCCGGCAAGGACTTCTACCTGATCCCCTATTTCATCGCCGCCCACCCGGGAACCACCGACGAGGACATGCTGAACCTGGCGCTATGGCTGAAGCGCAACGGCCTCAGGGCCGACCAGGTGCAGACGTTCCTGCCCTCGCCCATGTCGCTGGCGGCAGCCATGTACCATGGCGGCCGCAATCCCCTGCGGCCGGTGCGGCGGGACGGCGAGGAGGTGACCACCGCCCGGGGCCTGCGACAGCGCCGCCTGCACAAGGCGTTCCTGCGCTACCACGACGCCGAGAACTGGCCGCTGTTGCGCGAGACCCTGAAGCGGATGGGTCGGGCCGATCTGATCGGCCCCGGTCGCCATCACCTGGTCCCCGCCTGGCAGCCCGCCGGCACCGGCGGCAGCGGCGGCGAGGGAACCCGCACCGGCCGCAAGCACCGCGGCCAGACGTTTCTCACCCGCTCGCCCGGACCCAAGAGAACGTAACCACTCATGGGCTCTTCAGACAACCCACTCCCTCTCCCCCCCCCCCTCTTCCGGGGGGAGAGGGCTTATGTCTGGGCAAAGTCTAAGGTCCGATAGGCGATGCTGGTGAACAACTTGCGCGCGCCGCGGGGCTCGTAGGCCACGGGGACCTCGTGCATCTCGCGCAGGGTGTGCCGCACCTCGGCCTGGCGGCCCGGCGGCACCACCAGGTAGAGGAACCCGCCGCCGCCCGCTCCCGCCATCTTGCCGCCCAGTGCGCCGGCGGCCAGGGCCGCCCGGTACCAGTGGTCGATGCGCTCGTTGCTGATGAGGGTGGAGAGCCGCTGCTTGGTCTCCCAGCCCTGGTGCAGCAGCGCACCGAACCGCAGTGGATCGAACGTCCGCAGCAGCATGTCGCGGCAGGCGTTGGCCATGTCGCGCATGGCGTGGAGTTCGGCGAGGCGGCTCGAGATGCCGCGCTGCTGGTCGGCCAGGATCTGGTTGGCGTCGCGCTGGATGCCGGTCCAGAACAGCAGGCTGTGGCCGAACAGCGCCCGACGGTCGTCGCCGCTCAGCCACACCGGGTCGATGTGGACCCGTCCGCTTTGATCGAAGGCGATGTGGTTGAGGCCTCCGAAGGCGGCGGCATACTGGTCCTGCTTGCCGATGGGGCCCTTCAGCATGCACAGCTCGACGTGCGAGGCTTCCTCGGCGAGCTGGCCGGCGGAGACGTCCTCGCCCCGCAGCAGGTGCAGCGCATACAGAAGCCCCACCGCGAAGCTGCTGGACGACCCAAGCCCCGACGAACCGGGCAGGTCGGCGATGGTGCTGATGAACAGGGGCATGTCCATGTCCAGGAGCCGCAGGCACTCGCGGACGATGCCGTTCTCGATGTCGTCGATGCGGTCGACGTTCTCGGCCTTGGAGTAATTGATACGGAACCGCTCGGCGAAGGGCGGACCGTGGTGCTTGACGGTGACGTAGATGTACTTGTCGAGGGTCGTGCTGACCACGGCCCCGCCGTGCTCCAGGTAGAAGTCGGGGATGTCGGTCCCGCCGCCGACGAAGCTGAGACGCAGCGGCGTCGCCGTCGCGACGATGCGGTGATTGCGCCCCACCTCACCCATGCCCCACCTCACCCATGTCGAAGTCCCCAGTCGTAGGGGATGTCCGGGGTAAAGGGATCCATTCTCAGCATTTCGTTGGGATCGTGGGGCTCGCTGGCGCAGTTGGCGAGCACGACCATCTTGTCGCCATAGGCCTTGTAGCCATTGGCGATGCCCGGCGGCACCTGGACCAGGACGTAATTGTCCTCGCCGAAGAACACCTCCTGAAGCACCCCCCGGGTGGGCGAGCCCTCGCGCAGGTCGTACATCACCAGCTTGGCCCGGCCGCAGACCACGGCGTTGTTGATGGTCATGGTGGTGTGGATGTGCCAGGCCTTGACGGTGCCAGGCCACGCGCACGAGAAGTAGATCTCCCCGAAGCCGACGAAATGGGGATCGGTGGCCTTCAGCATGTGCATGATCTTGCCGCGCTCGTCCGCGATCTGGCGCAGCGGCACTACCTTGACGCCATCTATCATAGCTATGGCCTCCGTCCGTCACGCCAGCGCAGGGTGTCGTCGAGCCGCCCCTCGGCGGTCAGGCGCTTCAGGCTCTTCAGGCGGATGAAGTCGTCGCCGGAAAAGGTCTCCGCCGTCAGTCCGATGCCGACGAAGGCCCGGTACAGGTCCTCGGCGCCCCGCTTCGCGTCCCATTTGAAGGCGAAGTCGGGGAAGGTGGTGCGGAACCTGGTGAAGTCCACCTTGTAGGTGCGCCGGTCGGCCTCGGGGCCGTTGCGGATGTCCACCGTGGCCCCCGGAACCGCGGCGGCGGCGAACTCGGCGAGGCTCCGGATCTCGTAGTTCAGATGATCGGCACCGCAGTTGAAGGCCTGGTTGTGGATCGCCGCGACGGGGGCCTCCAGCACATGGAGGAAATAGCGGCACACGTCCTCCACATGGGTCACCGGCCGCCAGGGCTTGCCATCGCCCAGCACCACCACCCGGCCGCCGGTGACGGCCGAGCCCACCAGGCTGTTCAGCACCGTGTCGAAACGCATGCACGGCGATACCCCGTAGATGGTGCCGTTGCGCAGATAGACCGGCGAGAAGCCGTCGCCGGCGAGGGCGCGGATCTCCCGCTCCGACGCCACCTTGGAGCGGGCGTACTCGGTCTGCGGGTCCTGGGGGGAGTCCTCGTTGACCACGGCCATCTCCGACATGCCGTACATGATGCACGAGGAAGAGAACAGAAAGCGGGCGACGCCGGCCTGCCTGGCCAGCCGGGCCAGCGCCACCGAGGCCTGGTGGTTGATCTCGGCGGTCCAGCGGGCGTTGACGTTGCCGAGCGGGTCGTTGCTGAGGGCCGCGAGATGGATGATGGCGTCGAACCCCGCCACGTCCTCGGGGCCGATATCGCGGATGTCCTTGATGGTCTCCGGGATGGCGGCGGTGACGGGGACCAGCCGCTGAGCCGCGAAATAGCCGCAGTCGAGGCCGGCGACGTCGTAGCCGCCGGCCACCATCATCTCCACCAGCACCCGCCCGATATAGCCCTGGTGCCCGGTGACGAGAACCTTCTTCATCTGTCGCGACATGACGTCTCCATCGAACTCTTATACGCATCGTCGAAAGTCCCCGGACTTTCGACAATGCCGCGCTCAATCGCCGCACGGCCTCCGGCCTTGGCTTTCGGCGCATTCGCGCCGGCCCGCGTCATGCCGAAGGCATGCCTTCGGCATGACGCGGGCTCAGTTTCTCGTAAATCTGAAGATTTTCGAGAAACCGTATTGTCCTGCCAGGGTCCGGCCCACCGGCCATCCAGCAGCCGCTCCACGCAATCGTGAAGGTTTTCCCGCTCTTCCAGCACATGATAGGGGCATCCGGCCGCCGCCGCCGCCATGCCGTCGCGCTCGTCGTCGCCGATCAGCGGCGTGCGCGACAGGTCGATGTGGAAGCGCCGCTGCGCCTCGATCAGCATGCCCGGGGCCGGCTTGCGGCAGCCGCAGCCCTCGTCCCGGTCATGGGGACAGACCAGGATGTCGTCGATGATGCCGCCGTGGGCGCGGGCCTCCGCCAGCATGCGGGCGTGGATGCCGTCGAGGGTCGCCGGGGCCAGCATGCCACGGCCAATCCCCGGCTGGTTGGTGACGACGAGGATGCGCCAGCCGGCATCGCTGAGGCGCCGCAGGGCGTCGAGCGATCCCGGCAGCCACGACCAGTCCCGCCAGTCCAGCACATAGTCCCCAGGCGGCGGCCGGCGGTTCAGGGTGCCGTCGCGGTCGAGGAAGATGGTGGGCCGCCGGCGCAGAAAGGCGGCGGTCAGCTCGAGACGGTCATGGCTGCCGATGCTGTAGTAGCGGTGATCGGAGACCACGGCCGCCAGGTGTCCCGCCGCCACCAGGCGCGGGTAGACCTCGGCCTCGAACGAGACGTTGGCCCCCTCGGGCAGCATGTCCAGCACCTCGCGCCGCAGCAGGATGAAGCCGATGTCGACGCCGTTCAGTCCCTGGGCCTGGCGCGCGCGGTCATAGACCTCCACCCGCCCGTCGCCGCCCACCCGCAGATTGCTGCGGGTGTAGCCGTCGGCATTGCGGTACGCCACCACCTGGGCCAAACAGCCCCGCTCGCGATAGCTCCGCCACAGGTCGGCAAGGTCCAGCGGCCAGTAGTTGTCGCAATAGAGCAGCAGGAACTCCGGATCGACGCGGTCACGGGCCAGCCACAGGCGCCGCCCGGTGTCGTCGTCCACGTCGCTCGTCAGATACTCGATGGCGACCCCGAACCGCCCCCCGTCGCCGAAGTGGGCCACGATCGGCTCCGGCAGATAGCCGAGCAGCAGCAGGACGCGGGTGATGCCCTGGTCGCGCAGCATCCCGATCAGGTATTCGAGAAACGGTCGCCCCTCGACGGCCAGCATCGGCTTTGGCAGAGCCGCGGTCAGCGGCAGAAGCCGCGTGCCCCGTCCCCCCGCCAGGATCACCGCCTGGGTGGGCGGCGACGGCGACGGTCTTTGTTGCTCATGACGGAAATGCATTTCCAGAGTCTCAGTCGAGGATGCGGCAGGCGCTGCGGAGATTGTAGTAGGTCCTGATCTTGCCGTTGGCAAGTCCCACGCATTGCCGGCGCCGATCGGGAAGCGTCGGGTCGCCGACGAAATAGAGGTCCAGGTCGGAGTGGGCGCGGGCCAGGATTTCCTCGGCGTCCATCACCTCGATCGTCGTCTCGGGATGGCGTTTGAAGAACAGCTCGGCGACGGCGAAACACTCGGGCGTGTCCTCGCAGACGATCGTGTCGGTCGGACGCGTCACGCGATAGAACTGCGACAGTGCCTCGGCGATCATCTCCGTCATGTACACCTGTTCAAAGTCGCGCACCCGCTGACGAATGTCCTTGAGCCGGCCGTGCCCCAGGGCGCGCATCAGGTACTGGCGGGCGAGAAGGAATCTCCCCTGTTCCCGTGCGAGTTCCATGCTCAGCAGGTACTTGTTTATCGTCCGCACATCGACCTCGACGACGGCTCGCCTGCGCATCTCCTCGGGCACGCCCGCGCCGAAGGTCTCGAAGTCCGCGAGGTAGCTGTTGATAATCTCGTCGGCGTAGATCTGTCTCGAATTCTGCTGGTCATGGACGGACATCACGACCACGCAGTCGGGAATTATGGCGATGCTCCCATGCTTCATGAACTGGCCCATGCCATGGAAGTCGAAGGGAAGAAGATGCGGCAGCGGCAGGTGGGAATTGAGAAAAACGGACCGGCGGAAGACCGGCATCTCCATGGTATGAGCTTCGTGAAAGATCTTCAGCGCGTCTTCGCGGCCGAAGACGCCCTCAAGGCGATCGCGGCCGGCCATGCCAGACTTGCCGGCCGCGATCGTCTCCTCGAGGGTGCCGATGCCGTGATGGCGAAACCACCTCCCGTACACGGCCGCCACGTTCGGCTGCTGGTCCATGATCTCCATCGCGCGCAGCAATCCGGCTTCCTGCGTGAAGTCGTCATCGGCAATGGCGAAGATGTAGTCGCCGGAGGCCAGGGCGCAGCACGCGGCATGGACGGCGTAGGCCATCAGCGGCTGCCGCTGGCGGACATAGCGCAGGTTGGGAAGGAGACCACGGAGACTCTCCACGACCTCCGGCGTGTTGTCCTCCGAGCAGTTGTCGGAAACCACCACCTCGCACGTCAGTTCCTTGAAGGCGGCGATATACCGCAGGTGCCGTTCAAGGAAATGCGCCCTGTTGCGGGTCGGAATGCAGATGCTGAGAGTGCTCACGTCGGGTCATCCACCAGGCGGCAGGCGTTGTGAAAGTTGTCCAACGCGCGGATCCGGGTGCCGGCCGCTCCGAAGCGCTGGCGGCACCGCCTGGGGATCGTCGCGTCGCCGACGAAATACAGTTCCTCGTCGCGGGGGGGGCGATCGACGATGTCCTCGCCATTCATCAGCCGGATCGTGACGTCGGGGTGACGCTCGGCGAACTTGTCGGCGACGGCGCGACAGTCGGCCCTGTCCTCGCAGATGAGGACGCTCGTCGCTCCCGTCACCTGGAAAAATTGTGACAGGGCCTCGGCCATCATCGAGACCATGTGGGAGTCCTGAAAGGAGCGGGCGATGTCTTGGCCGTCCGTCATCCGGCCCAGGGCGCGCAGGAAGTACTGCCGACTCAGCAGGAATTTGCCATCCCGGCTGGCCTGGTCGGAACACAGCAAATAATGGGCCACCGTTCGCAATCCAAGAGTATCAACCGCATCACGAGTGGAGTCCTCTGGCGCATCGACGACGAACATCTCGACGTCTGAGAGGGTATTGTTGATCGTCTCGTCACGGTATATTATCCCAGAATTCTGCTGATCGTGCGGCCACATGAGCGCCGTGCAATCCTTGATCATGGCAATGTTTCCGAATTTCATAAACCTGGCCATGCCGTGAAAATCAAAGGGAAGAAGGTGCGGGATCGGCAGATGCGAATTGAGAAACACGCTCCGCCGGAAGATCGGCAACGTCATGTGCTTCTCGGTCTTGAAGATCCGCACCATGTCCTGGCGACCGAAAATGCCTTCGGTGCGCGGCGTCCTGGCCATCCCGGCCGCGATCGCCTCCTCGAAGCCGCGCGCGCCGTCGTAGGGAAAACGGGCCCCGTACACGGCGACGATGCCGGAGTCCCGGTCCATCATCTCGATGGCCCGCAGCAGCCCGGCCTCCTGCAGGACGTCGTCGTCGGACACCGCGATGATGTAGTCGCCGGTGGCCAGGGCACAGCTTGCCGAATGAACCTCGTGGTCCAGCAACGGCTCCTGTTGCCGGACGTAGCGCAACCCAGGAAGAACAGACCTGATCGTCTCGACCGTTTCCGGCGTGTGGTCGGACGAACAATTGTCCGAGACGATGATTTCATACTTGTGTGATTTGAATGTGGCAATATGCCGCAGGTGCCGTTCCAGAAGATCGGCTCTGTTGCGGGTCGGGATACAGATACTCAGAATGCCCATGGCGTTTTCCGATATGCCGCGGTGCCGGGAAAACGACTATAGTGAACGGCGGTTTCCCATTCAAAGACCTTTCGCGCCGCGAGCGCCCCCGCGGCAACTCGCCGATGTTGACATCCCCACCACGGCTGCCCGACAGTGCCGCGGCGGTAGCCTGGAGGAACGGCATACGATGCGACACTACCCTGTCGTCCTCGTCAACGTCTCGCGCACCACCAACACCATCATGTTTCCCATGGGGTTGAGCGTCATCGCCAACACCTGTCTTCACCATGGCATCGAGCCGCTGATCATCGACCTGACGCCGGTTCCTCCGGAGGATCAGGTGGACACCTTCATCCGCCTCATGCCCGACGAGCCGGCCATCTACGGCTTCAGTCTCATGCTGGGCAATCGTCACCTGGACGCCACGGCCGTCTACTCCAACATCATCCGCGCCAGAAGCCCCGACAGCGTGATCGTCTATGGCGGGTCGCTGCCGTCGGCGCTGCCCGAGCTGATCGTCGAGCGCGCCCCCTGCGACCTTGTCGTCCACGGCGAGGGCGAAGTTACTTTTCCCGCCCTGGTGAAGGCCCTGCGCGCCGGAGACCGCCACCCCGAGATGGATGGCGTGTTCAGTGTCCGTGATGGCCGCGCGCAGGGGAAACGGGCGAAGCGCATGCGACGGCTCGACCACCTGTCGCGCAAGGACTTCTCGCGGTTCGACGTGGGGTTCTACGCGGGGTTCTGCCGGGAGGTGGACGAAGGCTGGGAGGTGATGGCCTCGCGCGGCTGCCGGGCCAGTTGCAGCTTCTGCTACAAGTTCATGGGCGACGGCATCGGCGCCGTCGATCCCGGAGTGGTGATGGACGAGATCCAGTATATCATCGAGAACCACGGCCTGCGGCGGTTCTATTTCGTTGACGAGAACTTCATGCAGGTGAAAAAGTATTTCTTCTCATTTCTGAAGGAGAAGGAGCGCCGTGGCCTGGATTTCCAGTTCGTCGCCCAGTCCCGCATCGACGAAATCGACGCGGAGCGACTGGAGGCGGGTCGTCACAATGGACTGATCTGCGTCTCCACCGGCGTCGAGTCCGCGAGCCAGACCGTGCTGGACGCCATCGACAAGGGCATCAGCGTCGCCCAGACCGAGCGGGCCATCGCCCTGTTGCGCAAGCATGGTGTTCGGCCGGCCATCAATCTGATCATCGGCTTCGAGGAGGAGACCGAGTCTGATTATCGGGCGATGATCGACTTCGTCGACCGCAATCAGCTCTCGGACTGCATCAAGCTGAGCTACCTGACGCCGCTGCCGGCTACCCGGATCTATGACCGGGCCAGGGAACGGGGACTCATTGTCGATGAGTACGAGTACATTCGCGGGCTCAACAATCTTTACTGGGAACTGGTCGTCAACATGACGTCGATGCCCGACGCGACGGTCAGGCACTATTACGACGCGATCACCGGCGGCAGGAAAAGGCCCCGCCGCCTGCCGGCATCGGAAAAGTACCTGCGCATCATGAACCCGCTGTTCATGTACGATACCGGGGAAACCTGAGGAGCGCCCCAGGGCAATCGGGTGAAGGTAAGGTGCACTGGCATTGGAACCATCGACAGCCCTCTCCCCCCCTTTCAGGGGGGAGAGGGCTTTATCGAAGTGCCCTACTGGTTCGGGCGCCACGCCTTGGCCGCCAGTTCGGCGGTGGTGCGGGCGGCCTGGCTGAGCTTGGGACCAAGCTTTTTCGCCGCGGCTTCGGCGGCCGCCTTGGCCTCCTTGTCAGCGGAGCGGGAGGCCACCAGCAGCCAGCGATAGGCCACGGCCGGGTCGCCCTTGGCAAAGGCGGGGTTGGTATTAAGCTCGGCCAGCGACAACTGGGCCCACGGGTCCCCCTGTTCCGCCGCCAGCGAGTACCATACGCCGGCCGTCGACAGATCCTTTGACACCCCGTTGCCGTTTTCGTACATGCCGCCCAGACTATGCTGAGCAATGGCATAGCCCTGCTCGGCTGCCTTTGCGTACCACCGGGCAGCCTCCGCCATGTCCTTGGGAACCCCGTTGCCGGTGGCGTAGTTCACCGCCAGATTGTTCTGGGCGGCGGCATTGCCCTTCTCCGCACTGGCGCGAAGCTCGGATGCACCAGGCGGACGCGCCTTGTCGGCGGCCGCCTTGTCGGCGGCTGCCTTGTCGGCCGCCTTGTCGGCGGCAAGGGCCCCCTGCGCCGCTCCCCCCATGACGGCGACCATAATGGCCGCCCGCAGCAGTGCTTTCATGAAATATCTCCTCACAGGATCATTGGTATGGTGGTCCCCGCGCCGGTCACGGCGCGAGTTCCTCAAGCTTGCGATAGAGAGTGGACAACCCGACCCCCAGATTGCGGGCGGCCACCCGTCGATCCCCTCCCGCCTCCTCGATGGCCTGGAGGATGAGCTGGCGTTCGAAGGCCGCCACCCGCTCACGGAACCCGACGGCACTGCCGCCCGCGATGTCGAAGGTCGTGGCCGCGGGTGCCGAGGCGTGACCGACGATGGACGGAGGAAGCTCGGCGGGCGAGATGATCCCGTTGTCGCAGAGCAGCAGCGCCCGCTCCAGCACGTTTTCCAGTTCGCGCAGATTGCCCGGCCAGGAATAGGCCTGCATCGCGTCCATGGCGTCGTCCGCCACCTGCACCTTGCGCTTGTGGAGGGTGCGGAAGCGATTCAGGATGAAGTCCACCGCGCTCGGGATGACTTCCTTCTGCTCCCGCAACGCCGGGATGGTGATCTGGAAGACGTTGAGGCGATAGAACAGGTCGGTGCGGAAGGTGCCCTCCTGGACCATGGTTTCCAGGTTGCGATTGGTGGCGGCGATGATGCGGACGTCGACCTCGCGGCCGCGGTTCGCCCCCACCGGACGCACCACCTTCTCCTCGATGGCGTGCAGCAGCTTGACCTGGATGTTGAGCGGCAGTTCGCCGATCTCGTCCAGAAACAGGGTGCCGCCGTTGGCGCTGACGAACAGCCCGTCGTTGGCTTTGTCGGCCCCGGTGAAGGCGCCCTTGACGTGACCGAACAGCTCGCTTTCCACCAGGGTGTCGGGAATGGCGCCGCAGTTCACCTGCACGAGGGGTTTGTCGCAGCGGGCGCTGAGGGAGTGGATGAGCTTGGCGGTCATGCCCTTGCCGGTGCCCGACTCGCCGGTGACCAGCACCGTGATATCGGAGCCGCTGATCTTGGTCACCGCGTGCTTGACCCGTCGCGCCCCGGGGGTATCCGGCAGCCAGTAGTTCTTCACGTCCTGCTGGACGATCTGGCGCAGCAGGGTGTTTTCCCGCTTGAGCTGGTCCAGTTCGTGGATCTGCCGCACGCGGCGGATCAGGTCGGGGACGCGCACCGGCTTGATGACGTAGTCGGCGGCGCCCGACTGCAGGGCGGTCACCGCGGTGGCCACCGAGGCATAGGCGGTCATCAGCAGCACCGGGATCTCGCTGCCGCGGGAGTGCATCTCCTTGATCACCTCGAGGCCGTCGATGTCGGGCAGCCGGAGATCGGTGACCACCATGTCGTAGTCACCACGCCCGAGTTCGTCCAATCCCTCGCGGCCGAGCGAAACGCCGACGGCGTCGATGCCGTCCTTCTGCATCTGCGCCACCACGACCTGGCGGAACGCGGTTTCGTCCTCGACGATCAGAACCTTCATCGATCACCCCCGCGGAATTTCGAGAAGAACGGTCGTGCCGACGTTGGGCTCGCTGGTCACCCCGATGGTGACGTCGTGCTCGTCGGCGATGGAGCGGCAGATGGCAAGCCCAAGGCCCGTCCCCCGGTTGTGAGGCTTCGTGGTGAAGAAGGGCTCGAACGCCCGCCTGAGCACTTCGGCCGACATGCCGACGCCGCTGTCGGCGACGGCGACGGCGACGCTGCCAGCCGGCCGGTCCTCGGTACTGATCCGGATGGCGCCCGGGCGACCCTCCATGGCGTCGGCGGCATTGATGAGGAGGTTGAGCAGCACCTGGACCAGATGGTCCGACACCGCATTGACGACCGAGTCCTGCGCCTCGCAGCGCACCTCGACGGCGTGGCGCTTGAGCCGTGGATCGTAGCTCATCAGCGCCACCGTCCTGCGGACCAGGTCGTTGAGGTCCACCGGCTCCTTTTCCGGGCGGTTCGGGTAGGCGTACTCCCGCACCTCGGCCACGGTGCGCGCCAGGCGCTCGGCATTGGAGGAAATGGTGTCGACCGTGTAAAGGATGGCCTCGCGGCGCTTCTCCCCCTCTTCGTCGCGGTCCCCATCCTCGACCACCTGTTCGCGCAGGTGATAGCAGAGGGCGGTGATGGCCTGGATCGGATTGCCGATCTCGTGCGCCATGCCGGCGGCGAAGGTGCCGAGAGCCATCATCTTCTCCTGCTGGCCGAAGCGCAGCCGCAGTTCGTCGATCTGACGATCGCGATCCACCAGACGCTGGGCCATGATGTTGACGGCGCGCATGACCTCGCCCAGTTCGTCCTCGCGGCCCGTCGGCAGCGGCTGGCCGAAGTCGTCCCCGCAGGCGATGAGCACCGCCTTGTCGCCAAGGGCGCGCAGACCCCGGATCAGGTTGATGAGGAACTGCCACGACGCCACCGTGATGAGCAGGGCCACGGCGACACCCGCCGCCAGCATCATCAGGGTATAGCGGCGATGGGTACTCTCGACCCGGCGTGCCTGCTCGTTGCGGGAGTTCTCGAGACCAACCAGCAGAGTCAGCACCTCGCTGGCCAGTGACTCGGCGACGGTCAGGGTGTCGCGGACGAATCCCTCGATGGCATCGGGACTGGGCGAGTGCTGGAGCTGGGTCGAAAGGGTCGTCAACTGCTCCAGGGATGGCTCCGGCAGGGTGTGGCCAAGACGGCGCGCCTCGATGGCGATCGGCATCATCTTGACCAGGCGGGTATGCCAGTGGGCCAGCGTCTCCGGCAGACCCATGTCGATCCGGTCGCGGAAATTGAGGTCGAAGACGAAGTCGTTGATATTGCTGGCGGCGATGATCAGCACCTGAGCCCGGCGATAGATGTTGGCCAGGTTCTCGGCCTCCGCCTCGGAGTCACGCTGCATGCGCACGCCAAGGACCACCTCGACGATCAGCAGCAGCGTCACCGCTCCGAACAGCAGGTAGGCCCGCTGGATCAGCGAATGTCTGAGCCGCAGGAACATCTACTCCCCTCCCGAGCCGTGCAGAGGCAGTGAAAGCCGATACGCCCTGGCCGAGATATCGTCGGGCTCCGCCGTCAATGTACCCCCATAAGCCTGCACCACGCGACTCATGGACACCAGAGTCGATGATTCCTCGTCGGCCGCCTGTCCCGGCTCGCGGTCTGGCACCACGGCAGCCGCGGCATCGGTCCGCCGAGCCCGGGCGAGGATGGAGAGGGTCTCGCCATCCGCCGTGGTGACGACCCGAAGCTCTCCCTGGGTTCCGTGCAGCACCGACGCGGTGTCCGACATCATGGAGAACATCACCAGCGTCAGCAACGGCGAGGAGAACCGGACCGCGGGAAGAGTCTGCTCGAGGCTGGCCTCGAACCGGCTCGCCCGCAGGCGATCGTCAAGCTGGATGATCCGCAGCACGCCCCGGATGACCCCGTTCACGTCCACCATGTCCACGTCGTGATCCCCCGTCGTGAAGGCGGTAAGGTCCTGGAGCAGGGCATGGATGCGCGACAGGCCCTCGCGGACCGGCGAGGCCTCGCCACCGTCCATGGTGCACGTGGCGCACGGGCGGTTCTGCGCCTCCAGGCTGGCGAGGATGATCGACAGGGGATTGGCGATCTCGTGGGCGATGCCGCCGATGATGTTGATGATGTCGCCGAGCTTCTGCTGCTCCCGCCAGAGCTGCCTGGCCAGGGAGGCCTCCTCCTCGCGCTGACGCAGGGTGCGGAACATCTCGTCGATGGCGGTTCCGAGCCGCCCCACCTCGTCGCTGCGGTCGATGGACACCCCGCGAGCGTCACCCGTCCGCCGGCCGAGTTCCACCTTGCCGCCCAGGCGATGAATGGCGGCGATCACCTCCCGCGACAGCCGCAGCGGCCACGCCGCCAGCACCAGCGGCAGAACCAGGATCGACGCCCAGGCGATTCCGACCCACACGAGCTGGGCTCGATAGTCGACCTCGGCGTCGCGGGCGGCCAGTTCCAGATCCTCATAGCGCTGCTCCGCCTCGGTGCGACGCTCCCGCAGACGACGCGCCTCCTCGCCCCCGGAACGGAGCGCCCGGCCGGCGAGATTGGCGAGGTCGAGCGTCGCCGGGTCCAGGGGGGGGGCCAGGGACTCCAGATGTCGGTAGATACGGGACCGCAGGTGCTCCCTTTTCTCGGCGCTGGCGGCCTCGTCCGGCGCCATGTCGGCCACCTCGATGACATGATGGAGCACGTTCATCTGCGCGGTCAGGGCCACATGCCGCTCGATGGCCTGATCCACCAGGGTCATGCGCCAGCAGAACACCAGCGCGATGGTCAGGAACACCAGCGCCGTCCCAAGCTGGACTCGGAAAAGCTGCGTCTGGAGGGAACGGGACGGCATTACTGGAACCCCCGCACCCATGTGGCCACGTCCGGGTCTCCCCACTCGCGCCGCCCCTGCACCGACCACACCACCGCGCCATCCCGGCCGAGAATGAGGGTGAGTGGCAACGCCGGCAGGGCCATCCGCTCGCGGAAACGGCGACCACCGCGGTCGATGTGGCGGGCGAAGGTGATGCCGCGCTCCCGCAGATACTCACCCACCAGCGCCGGAGTCTCGTCTATGGACAAGCCGAGGACCACATGCCGGGCCGGATCGAGGGCGCCGGCCAGCCACTGCAGCCCGGGCATCTCCAACCGGCAGGGACCGCACCAGGTGGCCCAGACGTTCAGCACCACCACCCGCCCCCGGTAGTGGTCGAGGGACTCGCTGCCACCATCCAGCCGGTCCATCACCAGGCCGGCCGGACTCCCCGGAACCAGGCCCGCCCCCTCGCGGGCCCGCGGACCATCGTCGCAGCCGGCAAGCAGCAGCGCCACCAGCAGGGCGGGCAGCAGCAGGGCGGCACGGGCCCCCCTCACCGACCGGTCTCCCCCGGCTGGGGCTGGGCCGGCGGATCGGATGGAGGGGGGGGCGCATTCGCCCGTTCGGCCTTCAGCCGCTCACCCCATTCCCACACCGCCCCCGTGGCGTTGCGGTAGAACTCGGTGTCCTGTGGCGCCAAGTGGAGATAGGTGCGCATGGCTCCGAGCGCCGCCTCCAGGTCACCCTTCGCCTCCAGGGCCACGGCCAGGCCATAGAAGGCGTTGACCTGCCGGGAGTTGATGTTGAGGGCCGTCTGAAAGGACTCAACCGCCGCCGCGTGGTCTTCGCGGGCAAGCTGGGCGAAGCCGATGTTGGTCCACACCGCCGCCGAGTGGGGCCTGCGGCTGCGGGCCGCCTCGAACATCGCCAGCGCCGCGTCGGCCCGACCCTCCCGCAGCAGCGTGACGCCGTCAATGAACGCACTGGTGAACAAAGCCTCGTCGCCGGGGGGCGGCGGAGGGGGGGACGGGGGTGATTCTGGCGCAGGTGCGGGAGCGGGCGTCGACGCGGAAGTCTCCGGCGGCGCGTGGCCAACCTCCACCGGATACAGGGCGATCCCCGCCCCCACCAGCGCGATCACCATCGCCAGGAGGGTTGCAATGACCGCGGGGTTGAAGCGCCGCCTCATGCCGTCTCTCCGGCCAGGTTGGCGATCCCCCTGACCCGCGACACCGCATACAGCCCAAGCCCGAGGATCGCCAGCAGCGACGCCGCCACCAGCCACGGCAGCGTCGGATCGTAGAAGATCGTGTACCCCATCCAGGTCCCCAGCCGCTCGAAGCGCAGGCGCCCGCCGTCCAGCGCCACCTCCTCCCCCGGAGCCAGTTCGTGCCGCTGGCCGTCCCGGATGACCACCAGTCGAATGCCCTCGGGTGTGTGGAAGCTCCAGCGACCGTCCTCGTCATAGATCGGCCCCGGCAGCGACAGCCACAAGGTGACCTCGGCGGCTCCATCCGGCGGCCGCCACTGGGTGCCCTGCCTGAAGTCGTTCACGGGGTATGACGGCAGATGCACCGCGCCGCTGACGTCGCGCCCCCCAGCCGTCCAGGTGAGCAGCGGCGCGTATCCCTTGTTGTGACTGGTGTAGAAGCGATAGCCGCCGAGCACCAGCGGCCGGTCATCGCCCACCGTCCGGCTGCTGAAACCGCCCGCCCCGTCGGGAACGGAGACCTGGCTCCGGGTCTCGCGGCGGGTCATCCCCGGGGCGTAGTCGATGGTGAACGGCCCCTGCACGAACATGGCATCGTCGAAATGGGGCCGGTGCAAGGGGCCACCAACGCCAACCACCAGCGCCGGATCAAGGGTGGCGCCCTCGGTCACCTCCACGTGGCCGTCGAAGGCCAGGAGCCGCCCCAGCGCCGCCAGCCCCACCAGCAGCGCCAGCCCCACGTGAAAGACGAACAGGCCCAGGTCCTCCCGCAGCCTGGCGGTCACGACGACGGCGGCGGCGAGGCCGACGCACAGGCCAGCCAGCGGCACGGCCATCCAGCGTCCCGGTGGCTCGCCGATCATCCGGCAGAGAACCAGCACGACCACCGCCACCCCGAGCCACCCCAGGGTCACCTTCGCCGAAGCCAGTATCTGCGCGAGGCGGATCATCGGCACCACCGGGACTGGCATATCCTCATGGCGGACTGGCGCAGTTCTCGTTGCTGTCCCTCATCCAGCCTCGTCCCGTCTGGTTGTTTCCCGGTGCTCCCGACGACCCGCAAGCCGTATCCGACCACGACCCACTGGTGGCGAACGTCTTGATCTTGTTGATGGCACCAATGTAGTAGGGCGCGCGGTTGAATACGGCCGTCGTGCCGTTGCGGACCTGGCTCGCGGGACTAACGCCATCCTCATCACCAACCTTGTTGAGATTGACCAGAAGCGCCTTGTTTTTCCATCCGTGCGGAACGGCGACATGGCACCACGTGCACCTCATCTTGCCGATCTTGTCGGCATGGTAGCTGTGAAGGTTGGGATCCTTCGAACCGCCAAAGCCACTGCTTCCCCCACCCCTGGTGGCGTACAGGGACCGATTATGGCACTTGAAGCACAGGTCGTTCGTGTTGGTGCCGAGCCCCGTGTTCGTGCTCCACGGCGCCTTGAGGAGGAAGGAATTGTTGGATCCGTGCGGTCCCCAGGCGTTGCCGTCCTCCATGGTGCCGGTGCTGTTGTTGTCGGGAACGACACCTGTCCCGGTCACCTCCGAACCATGGCAGTCGGAGCAGTACATGGTCTGGTTGCCGACATCCGACGTCCCATTGAAGGGCGCCAGCCAGTTGCTGGCACTGGCCTTCCGGATGGTCGGCGTCCGGCCGGTGTTTCTCATCACCGGATGCCATGACCGATGCAGTCCCAGGGCCGCCGTCTGGGGGGTGCTTTCCGCCTGGTGGGCGGTCGGGGCCTGGAACTCCATCGCCTGGTTGGTGAAGGCGGTCACGAGGTTGGTATTGGACGGCGTCGAGCCCTGGGTGATGCCCAAAGCAGGCGGGCTGGTGCCGTAGGCATAGTTGGAGTGGCACTTGAAACAGATCTGGTATTCGCGGGTGACGTATGTATTGGTCACCGTCGTGTCCGCCCCGACCGGTCCGGGATCGCCACGCTTGATGGTGAAGCTGGTCGGATTCATGCCGAAGGTATCGGAGGAGTAGATGGGCTCCACCCCCCACGATCCCTTCAGGGCACCCGAGGCGATGTTGGTATGGCCGGCCGTGTGAGCGTGGGTCCCCGAGGTGGTCGCTCCGGTCCCGTTGAAGACCTTGTTCTTCAGGACCCGGTGCGGATTGTGGCAGTCGGTGCACTCGGCATGCCGCTGGTTCAGCTTTGCCGGCGACTCGATGAAGTCCTTGCCGGCATTGGACACTCCCGAGGCATTGCCGATGTCATGCACCTCCGGCTGGGCCTCAATGGGCATGTGGACGGTCTTGGCGAAGTCGGACTTGATGTTGGGCACCGTGTAGGGCAGCGAGCCGTTCTGTCCCACCAGGACGCCGCCGGTTGCCGAATGACACTGGTAGCAGGTTTCCTCGATGGCCGAAGCCCCGGTCGACCCCGCCTTGACGCCGCCGGTCAGCGCGTCGGTGGTGCCCTCGCGCAGGAGCCGCCGCGCCCCCTGCACGGTATGGGAATCGTGACAGTTGAGGCAGGCCGCCTTGCCGACGCTGAAGGCGACCCCGGTCGGGAACTCCCGCGTCGCCGCCGCCGTGTCCGTGTAGGCGGTGGTCGAGATGGCATGGGCCGACGGACGCCACCCCGCCTTGGTGTGGCAGGCCAGGCAGATGATGTCCTCCGACGACACGAAGCTGCCGGTGGTCGGTGGCACCCGCTGCTGAATCCGCGACAGCCGGAGGAACTTGATGTTGCCCTCGCCGGTGTTGGCGGTCTCCTTGATGTGGGGATCGTGGCAGCTCGTACACTGCAGCTTGCCGTTCTCCAGCGGCAGTTGCGGCCGGTAGCCGGCGGCACGGCTGTCGATGAGCTGCGGCGTGCCGCCCGAGGTGGACGGCGCCTGCAACTCCCCGTCGCTCGTCGCCAGGGCATCGTTGTACGTGAACGATATCGGATGGTCGTTGGTGAGATCCGTCCCCAGGTTGCGGGTAAAGCCGGTGGTCTTGCCATAGGAGCCGGAGGGCATGAAGCCACCGGTAGTGCCCTGCATGGATATGGGGGTCGACGGATTCTGGGCGTTGAGCACGTTGACCTGGCCGATGGCGATGGTGCCGTCGTGACAGGACAGGCACAGCTTGCTGGTGCCATCGGGCTGATTCAGGCCGATGTCGCCCGGCGAGGCCTCCAGCGAACTCGAGTGATAGGTGCTGTAGGTGGCGGTGGACAGGGTGCGGTTCCACAGGGGAGTCACCCCCTGGCTGGCGCCGTGGGGAGTGTGACAGAACACGCAGACCTGGCTTTCGCTGGTGGCCTTGACCGTGTTGGTCGAGGTTGCCGAAAAGTTGTGCTTGGTGTTGCGGATGTCGGCCACCCGCCCGGCCAGCGCGGTCTCAAGGCCGGCGAACAGGGCCACCACGGCCACGAGACCTAGCAGCACGACGGCAGTATTCTTCGGGCTCCAGGCAATCATTGGTCGGCTCCCCCGGTCAATTCCTTGAACACGCAGACACGGCCATTGAACATATCGGCGACATAGACCCGGTTTTCACGATCGGTCCACACCCCAGACGGCAGATACATGGTGCCGTTCTGAAGCGTTCCACCATCGATGGGCATCAGGAAGCGGCCCTTGGAATCAAAAATGAGAATGTGGTCAAAGAAGGACTCGACAACATAGATGCGCCCATCGACGCCCGCGGCCACGCCCTTGGGCCGCGACATATCACCAATGTTCGCGCCAAGCTGGCCGATGGACAGCTTGTGTTCTCCTCGGAGATTCAGGACCTGAACACGAAAATTCAGGCTGTCCGACACATAAAGACTGTCGCCCTGGACGGCGAGATGAGTCGGGAAATTGAACTGGCCAAGTTCCGTGCCCCGGGAGCCCAGAATCTCCTGCAGTTCGCCCTCCTTGGAGAACACCATCACCTGGTGCTTTCCAGTGTCGGCGACGTAGAAGTTACCCGTTGCCCGATCGCGGGCGATGCCGGTGGGCCGGACCAGTTCGACCTTGCCGAACCCTTTCAGCGGTTGCCCGTCCCTGTCCAGGTGGAACACGTCGCCAAGCTGGCTGTCGGTGACGTAGAAGCCTCCGCTCCCATCCTCCGCGATGCCAACCGGCGAGACGAAGGTCTGTCCTTCGGCGGCCACCTGCCACAGGTCGATGCCATTCTTCGTCATGTCGAAGACCAGGATACCGGGCCGCCCCATATCGGTGACCAGCACCCGCCCCTCCCGGTCGACCAGGCCGGCCACCGGCCGTACAAGTTGCGTGTAGTGGGGCTCGCCGAACACGAAACCGATGATGAGTTCCAGCACCTTCGTGCCGGTCGATTTCCCCTCGGACGTCGTCGGCAGGAAGTCGGTCTCGCCGGTCAGCGTCCCGGCATAGGCATAGCGTGGCCGATCCGGCGGCAGCGGCCAGACCTGCGCCCCCGCCACCGGCTGCAGCACCGGAGCCACCTTCTCCCGCGCCGCACAGGCGGACAGGACGAAAAGGCAGAGGAGCACCACCATGGCCCTCATTTGGCGTCGCCTCCCTCGCCGTCCTTTTCGATCAGTTTTTCCGGGACCACCCGAAACGCCTGAATTCGCGAATTCTTGGAGTCGGCAACATACAAGTAGCCATGATGGAAGGCCATCCGCGCCGGCTGATTGAACTCCCCGGGTTTCTTGCCAAAGCGCCCGTACTTCTCCACCAGCTTGCGATTGGAAAAGACGAGAATCTTGTGCAGGAAACGGTCGCTGACGTAGATCCGGTTCTCATCGTCCACCGCCATGCCGGCCGGGTCCTCCAGCACGCCAGCCCCGAAACTGCCGACATAGGTGCTGTCCAGGCCATAGACCTGGATGTCCGGCCGCATGCCGTTCATGACGTACAGCAGGCCATCGCGGCCCTGCACCATGCCGCGGATGTTGCGAAAGCCCCCGGGCTCGTCGCCGCGCTGGCCGATGCCGTAGAGCGACATCCCCCGCGGATTGAAGACGATGAGGCGATCATAGAACGCGTCGGCGACGACGATCCGCAGGCCCCGCGCATCGACGGTGACCGCCACCGGCCGCCGCAGATTCAACTCGTCGGAATAATCCTGCTGGCGTTTTCCGTCCTTGTCATAGCGAACGACCTTGCTCCCCTTGGCATCGGCGATGAAAAGGTCACCGGTTTGGGTGACGAACAGATCACTCGGCTCCTCGATCTCGGAAATCTGCCCGAGACGGACGTTCTCGGACCGACCCAGCCCGGCATTGTCCTTTGCCGGGTCACTCCCCTTCTCCTTGCCGCCGGGGCTCTGCCAGCGGAAGCGGGTCAGCCCGGCGTTGCTGGCGTCGACGACGTAGACACCCTCCGCCCCGGCGCCGATGGCGACCGGATCGACGGCGATGGGCTTGGCCCCCTTCATCCCCGTCAGGAGCCGCACCGCCGAATGGGTGCCGGCCCCGCTCTCGACCAGGTAGCCCTCCAGGGTGGTCATGGCGATCAGGCGCTTGCCGTTGACGCCCTTGGCGCCAACCGAATAGAGGCCTTCTCCCACGGTATCCCGCACCTGCTCCCCGGTAATCGTGCACCCGGCGACCACCAACGAGACCACGATGCTGAGAATGGTGCGGGCGATCATCTGAACAGTTTCCGGGGGTCCTGAGGCGTGTTGTGACAACGGAAGCAGTCGACTATGGGAAAAGCGACTTTTCCATGGCAGACGCCACAGAACTCGCCTTTCAGAATCGCGTACATGGTGATCGGATTGCCATCCTTCTGTGGTAGAAAGATCGACGGATGGCAGTTGTTGCAGCCGAGCCATTCCGTATGCTGCTTGTGGGGGTATTTGACCTGCGGCATCGACGCGGTCCGCGACCGCATCACGTCCATGTTGATGGAGTTGAGGGCCGAATTGGGCTTGATCCCCTTGCGGGGATCGATGAACCCGCCGCGGAGAGTCTCGACCCAGTTGACCATGTTGCCGACCCGATCCGGAGGAAACTCCTTCAGCGCGTCGTTGGGCTGCTGCAGGTACGGCAGCGAGGGGCTGGCCGGGTCATAGATCCCCTCCTGCCCAAGCGGCGGATGCACGGCCGCCCCCTCCGCCGCCGCCCGGGCCACGCCCGAGCCGCAGAGGAAGGACAGCACCATGACCGCCAGTATGAACGTCCACGTTCTGTGCATCCGTCACCTAACCGGGGATGTATGCCCCCGCCATGCGCAGGGCCTTGATCAGCAGCTGGGTCGAGTCGCCCAGGGTCTTGATGCCGCCGGTGAAGTCCTTCGCCTCGCCCCTGGCCTCGGCCGCCTTGCGCAGTTCCTCCGCCTGGGTCCGCATCCCCGAGATCTGCGCCACGTACATCTCATTCGGAGGCTTCTCGCTCAGCGCCATCTTCAGCAGATACTGGTGGCTGTCGTTGCGATCGATTTCATAGACGTACTCCTCCTCCGGCGAGGCGAAGGAGAGGTCCTTCTTCAGCTTGTCGCCCTCTCGCAGCCCCGCCACATCGACGGACACGGCGGAATAGGCCTTGTCGAGCAGCGTCACGGCGGTTTCATAGTTACCCGCGGCGGCGTGCTTTTCAATCTCAACGAGTTGCAGGGAAATGGCGGAGCGACGTTCGTTGCGATTGGCCGTGCCCTTCTCCTTGGACACGCGGTCATAGGCTTCGACGAGAGCCTTCACCGACCCAAGCTTGCTCTCGTAAAGCTGCTTGGCGCGGGAGTCCTTCATGTTGCCGAGAGAGACCTTGCGCGTCTGGGCCATCATCAGGTCGACGGCACGGTTGAGCTTTTCGTCGGCCTCCGCCAGCCGCCCGCCGGTGATGTCGGCGCTGGCCTCTTCCGCCAGGGTGCGGGCGGTCTTCACCGCCTCCTTGGCCTCGGCATCGTCGCTGCTCTCGATGGCCCGCGCGGACGCCGAGTTGGCGATGAGGTTGGTCACGAACTTGGACTTCTGCTCGACATTGGCCGCCGTCACCGGCATCCGCGGCCCGGCCGCCCGGGCCGGCTCTTCCGCGTGGACGGTGACGAACGACGTCGCCGCCCCCACGCCGACAAAGACAGCGACGGCAGCAGCCGCCGAGAACTTCCTCATATTCCCTCTCCGCTCGCTATTGGCACCTTTTTCACATACCTCGGGCGGGGTTCGCCGGACCAGCCGTTCGCCGGACCAGCCGTTCGCCGGACCAGTCAGCCGCCCCCCGCCGCACCGTACCCTACCCGCCCCTTACTCGGCCGGTTTGGCCGGGGCCGGCCCTCCCTTCGGCTTCGAATGGCACTTGGTGCAATCGGAGACCGGGAAGGCGACCTTGCCATGGCAGACACCACAATACTGCCCCATGAGGATCGCCGCCATACTGATGGCATTGGCGCCCTTCTTCGGCACGAAGATCTTGGGGTGGCACTGCGCGCAGTCAAGCCACTCGGTATGCTGCTTGTGGGGATAGACCACGTCGGGCATGGAGCCCTTCACCTCGCGGATGATATCGAGGTCCATCACCTGCTTCTGCTTGTTGGGGTCCACGAGGTCGTTGCGCGGGGCTATCTGCCCCCCGCGCAGGGCCTTGACCCAGTCCACCTTGTTGCCCGAGTTGGCCTTGGGCAGGTCGGCAAAGGAGTCCTTCGGCGGCAAAAGCGCCTCCGTCCCCGGATTGGTGGGGTCGTGGATGCCGTCCTGCATCGGCGACGCGTTGTTGTCCACGCCCGTCTTCATCAACCGGTTGAAGCGGTTGACGCCCGACATGGGCTGCGCGGCCGGAGCGGCCGGAGCCGCCTCGGTCGCGGGCGCGGGCTTTTCGGCCGCCGGCACGGATACCGGGCCAAGGACGGCGCCGGCCAGCGCGACGAAGGCCGACAGAGCGATGAGTCGTATCGTTTTCATGCTCGGACCCTCATGGCTTCGGCGCGGGCAGGGTCGAACCACTCTGGCCGGCCTTGTCGGCAGGCGTCACCAGGCGATCGACGGTGCTGTTGTGAACCTGCGTCTTGGTTCCCGGCTTTCCCGAATGGCACAACGTGCAGTTCTCCACCGGCCAGGCGATCTGTCCGTTGTGGCACCCGCCGCAGAACTGGCCATCGAAAATCTTCAGCATGGTGATGTCGTTGCCACCGGCCTTGAACTGGAACCCCAGGTCGCCGTGGCACACCTTGCAGCGGAAACGAATGCGATGAAACCAATGCGGAAACACCGCCGGTCGCATGCCGGCCGCATCGGAATAATTGTTGATGACGACGTCGCCATACTCGGCACGAGCCGGCTCGCTGCGACCACCGATCGCAAGACCGACGACAATGACGGCAAGCAGCACCAGGACCGCCCGCCAACTCCTGAACTTGTTCTCTGGCATCCCCTACTCCTGAGCCGCTGGCCCAAACGCCCCCCATCCGGAATGGCACAGGTTGGGGGATGCAATGCGTACGCCATGCGGCAATCCGTTTGATCCAAAATACCTTTTCCGAACGGCATTCCCTCGCCATCCGTTCCCGTTCCCGATATCGGGAAGGTCCCGTATCGGGAGTGACACACGCCCCCCCGCCTAGAACCGACGGGAGACCTGGAACAGGATGGTCTGCCCCATGCCGTCCCCGCCGTTGTTGATCCGCGCGATCAGGTTGGCGCGCACCATGCCTATGACATAGTCCAGACGATTGTTCCATCGCTGACTCCCCAAGGCGCTCGGCTGCTTCGTCGCCGTGGCGCTGGAGGAGCTGAAATCTCGCGAGCGCTGGGATGAGACGGACATCAGAGATGGAGGATTGAACGACAGATCGGACGAGAATCCAAGGTTATCGACACCGAAAATGTCCCGCATTCGATAGCTTATGCTCCCACCCATGGTGTCGCGCATGGTGCCGACTTCGGTCTCACTGGTCTGACGGCTGAGCTGATAGGTCAACCCGGCGCTCCAACTGGAAAAGCGATCCGGATCGTACCCCTTTGTCAACTGGATGTTGGCAAGCTGATACGTTGCGGCGCCGACCCCGAAGCTTCGGCTGTCGGAGAAGGTGAAGCTCCACATGTCCCAGGTCTTGCCGTCACGACTGCTCTGCCCAAGCCCCATCGAGTGATTGAGGGGGATCGTCATGCCGCTGGTGCCAAAATTGAAACCGAGGTTCTCGCTGAGACTGACGGTGATCGGCGGTCCGTAGAAAAATTCAAGCGGCCGGGACAGGGAATGTCCGACATGGGTTTCCTCCGAATGCGACGCCCCCGCGGTGGCCACGCTCATCGATCCCCCCCCACCGACATTCCATATCCAGGTGAAGCCCTGCCAATCGTTGCTCTCGGAGGTATAGTTGATCGCCCCGTTGCCTCCGGCCGAAAAGCTCATCACGTCCGACGTCTCTCCCCTGCTGCCGCTGGTTCCCCCGACTCTGGTCGTCTTGCGCGTCCGGCCGTCGAAACCACCATTCAACCCCAAGTTCGCCAGCAGGCGCGGCGCCAGGGGATAACTGGTCGTCAGATTGCCGATCGATGCGCGTGAGGATCGATCCTCGATATCGTAGCCACCTGTCTTGATCCGCCGTCTCGTCCGCACCTGATCCTGAAACGACCGCCAGGCGCCATGAACGATCACATCTTCGGCGAACGAAGGACGCCACATGGAGGTGGTGACACCCTGCATCACCGCCGCATCCTCCATCGCCTCCTGGTCGGCGGTACTGCTGAAGCGAACGGTGGTCATGCTGTCGCTGGTGACCGTGTCGAACGGCCGGGACCGGTAGCGGAGCGTGCCGCTGCTGATGTTCGCGGTGGCAACACCGAGACCACCACCCGTGTATTGCGAAATGCGGTGATCGAGCCCGGCGCGCATGTAATCCTCGTCGAACCGTTTGTCGCCATCCACCTGGATCTGGGAGGAAACCGCCCCGGCACCGGAGCTGTCCACCGTCTGATCGACCTGCAGGATCGTGCGGAGGGAAAGATCTTCCCATGGCTTCTGCTGCGCCGAGATGCGCATGGTCTGACCCGACGAGTTGTTGACGGAATCATCCATCTGCGCGGTATTGTCAAAACTGCTGTAGAATAGATCGACAGGATACTCGCTCTGCGGCAGGACATTGATCATCACCGACCCGGTGACCGTGTCGGTCGTCGCCAGGCTTTGTCCCGATGCGATGCTCTGCGATCCCTGGCTGTTCATCGACACGTTGATCGTGCTGGTCACCGTGGCGAGCCAGGGTTCGTAGATGTAGGTGTTGGGGTCAACGGTAAAATTCGTACCCTGGTTGAGGGTGCTGTCGCCCCGCGGGCTGCGGCTCTGGGTGACCGAGTAGGAGAGCGACCCCGACAGAGAGACTGGGGGGAGTACGTCAAGAAAGTCCAGGTAATCGGTTTCGGCCTCGTCCTCGGCACGACACGGAAGCGCGGTCCACAAGACGCCCAGCAGGACGCCCAGGACCGCGATAGCCCGATTCATGGGGTCGGCGCCGCCGCCGTGATTTCGGGGTTGACCCAGATGGAGACACCCGTCCTAAGCCGGGCGACAAACGCGGTCCATGCCTCGTCCCCCTTGTTGCGGACGTAAAGATCCTTCGCCCGCTCGCGCACGTCGACAAGAGGGCGCAGTCTGGGTGGTCGCCGGTCGAGAAGCTTGAACAGCGCGTAGCCCTCCAGAAGCTCGACCGGCTCGGTGACCTCGCCGACGGCCAGCTTTTCCACCGCCTGATGTGCCTCGGCACCGAGCCGGCCGACATGCATGTACCCCATGTCGCCACCCTGTTCCGCCGTCTTGTCACCCGAGTGAAGCTTGGCGAGTTCGGCGAAATCGGTGCCGGCGGCGATCTTGGCCCGGATGCGGGCTGCCTCGGCGGCGGCCTCCTCCCACGTCACCTTGGCGGCCGAAGGATCGACCTTCAGCAGAATGAGCGCCACACGGGTCCGCATGGGCTCGGTGAACAGGTCCTTGTTCCCCTCGTAATAGGCCTTGAGCTGTTCTTCGTCGGGAGGCGCAACGTCGCGAACCACTTTTTCGATCTGATTCTTGCGGCTGTTGATGATCATCCTTTCCTTCATCACCGGCAGCGCCTGGTCCCGCTGAGCCTTCCACTCGGGACTGTCCTTGTATCGCTCATCCATCGCCGTGATCTTGCTGTCCACGTCCGCAAGATCGGCGGCGACGCCGCGCCTGTCAGCCTCGCGCAGCAGCAACTGCTCGTCGATGAGTTCATCGACGACGACACGACGCAGCTCAACCAGCTTATTCGGATCGATCTTGCCGTGATAGTACCGCTGCCGCGCGGCACGACTTAGCGCGGCGTCGAAGTCCTCGGCGTTGATGATCGTCCCATCGACCTTGGCAATCACGTCCCCAGGGGCCCATTCCTTCTGTGTATCGACGGCCGAGCCCTTCGGCGCACCCTCTGCCGCCTTGGGGGGGGCGGCCTTGGGATCCGCGGCCTTGGGGGGGGCGGCCGTCGCTTTGGGAGGAGCGGCCGCATCCTTCGCGGGAGCGGCCGCGGTGTTTTTCAACGGAACGACCGCCGAGCCCTTCTGGGTCTCGGCGGCCGCGCCCTTGGGTGTCCCGGCGGTGGGGTCCGCCGCGTCGGCCAGCGAGGGCTGGCCGAGCAGCAGAGCTGTCAATCCGCCGATGAGAAAGCCGAACCGGCGCATCGACACTCCAGGATTACTTGAGGTGGCAGGTGAGGCACAGACCACTGGCGGTGCCACCGGTCTCAGTCGAATTGGTGACGCGCAGGAAGGTCGCGTTCTCGGTATGCGGGTCATGGCAGGTAGCGCACTCCACACGCGCAACTCCATCGCTACTACCTCCCGAAAAGGTCGGGAACAACCACAGATCGAACTTGTCACGCGCCGACGCCGAACCGCCACCCGTGCTGATCCCGGACTCGACGTAGAACAGCGGATTGGTTCCGGACATCGGCTTGAACTCGGCACCGATGCCCGTGGTCTCACCCGTGAGGTTCCGGTACTTCATACCAACCGGATGATCGTTTGACAAGTCCGTTCCGATCTTGGCGATGCCGGTGATCTTTCCGGCCGACTGATTGGCGCCCTGCCACGTTCCCATGGTGGCACCACTCGCATTGTAGCCGCCCGAACCCGGGGCGTTCAGCACCGTGTCCATGGCCTGACTGCCGTCATGGCAGCTCAGGCAGGCCAGCGACATGTTGCCGGTCACGGTGGTGGAGTTGAACATGGTGGGCGAGGTGTAGGTCGTCATGCTGGAGGCGTCCGGCACCTTCTTGTTCCACAGGGGGGCGGCAGCGCTGCTGTCCGATCCGTGCGGGGTGTGGCAGAAGACGCAGATTTCGCCGGTACCGGTGGCCAGGTGATTTTCCTTCGTGCCGGCCGTGCCGAGATTGTGCTTCGTGTTGGCAATGCCGCTCGCCGCCTGCGCATCAGTCGCCGGGGTGAGGCTGGCTGCCAGCAGGAGCACCCATCCGGCGCTCAGCAGCCCCCGCATTGTCCGGAGAGCGTTGCGATTCATCCCTGTGGTCACCATGGTATGCCTCCTGATCTAACACGCAGTCGTTTTGGTGTGTTGCGTTGGTGTGTCGTTTGGTGAATGTCTGTTGCGCCCGTATATAAGCATGTACCGTGCCAACCGTGGCGCGGCCGATTTCCTGACACCTGAAAACGGCTCACGCGGTGGTTATTCATTTTCGGGAATTTCGTCTCCTGGAATCGGGAAGGAGGTGGTACCCCGGGGAGAACCGGCCTCCTACCGAACCGGTAGCCCCGTTCCTGCGGACATGGTAAGCTCCCGTCGGAAAGCGGGGGGGCAAGGGGATGACGTCGCTCAACGTGCCTGTTGGACGTATTTGCCAGACGTCACTCCTCTGCTGTTCTCCCGACCTGACCGTTGGCGAAGCCGCAAGACTCCTGCACGCGGCTCGCTGCAGCAGCATCGTGGTGCAGGGGAACGATGACCGCCCCGTCGGCATCTGGACCGAGCGCGATGCCCTGGCCTGCCTCTGCCATCCCGAGCGCCTTGCCGATCCAATCGCCCATTGGATGAGTTCGCCGGTGAAGACGGTCGATGCGCAGGTCACCATCGGCGACGCCAGCATCCACATGAAGGAAAACGGAATCCGTCACCTTCTCGTGGTCGATGAGGGCGGTGGCCAGGGTGAGGTGCGCGGCATCATCAGCCAGAGCGACGTGGTCCTGAACCACGGCATCGAGTGCTTCATGCAGCTTCGCGAGATCGGGACGGTCCTGCGGCGCAAGCACGAGTGGGTCAAATCAGCCGCGACACTCTCCGAAGTGGCAGCCATGATGCACGACCGCGGCGTCGATGCCGTCGCGGTCAACTACGACGACGGCGTCCACGGCATCCTGACGGAGCGTGACGTGGTCCGCCTCCTCAGCCAGGCGGTGACGGCGGGCGACGTGGGGCAGTACGCCAGCCGGCCGCTGATCACCGTGCCGCTGTCCGATTCTCTCTATACCGCCCGCCGGGTTCTTGCCGCCAACAACCTGCGCCACCTCGGGGTGGTGGACGACGACGGCGGCCTCGTGGCCCTCCTGTCCTTTGCCGACATCCTGGAGGGCATCGAACTCGAATACGTCGCCGAGCTGCGCCACACCCTGCAGGAGCGGGAAGAGGCGCTGGCCCTGTCCCGCGGCAAGCTGCGTCTCGCCGGCAAGGTCTTCGAGACCACCCTCGAGGGCATCGTCATCACCGACGCCGCGGGGATCATCAATTCCGTCAATCCCGCCTTCTGCAACCTGATCGGCTATGGCGAGGGCGAGCTGATCGGCAAGCCCCTGTCGGTGGTGGGGTCGGGACGCCACGGTCCCGACTTCTTCCGGCGGATGGCCGAGACACTGCGTCAGGACGGCACCTGGCAGGGCGAGATCTGGGGTCGCCGCAAGGATGGCGAGCTGTTCCTGAAGATGGTGACGGTGACGGGCATCGCCGACGAGGGCCGGGGCTGGTCCAACTTCGCGGCCATCTTCGCCGACATCGTCTCCAATGAACAGAACGCCGCGCGTCTTCACTATCTCGCCAACTACGATCCCTTGACCACCCTGCCCAACCGCAGCCAGTTCATCGAGCGCCTGGGCCAGGCCAGCGAGCGCGCCCGCGCACAGAAGTACATGGTGGGACTGCTGTTCGTCGATATCGACCGTTTCCGGGGAATCAACGAGGCGCTGGGGTATGGGGCCGGCGACGACCTCATCGTGGCCATGTCGCAGCGGATCGTCGACGCCGTCGGCGAGGAGGGCTGGGTCGCTCGTCTTGGGGGTGACCAGTTCGGCGTACTCCTCAGCCGGGTGGCCTCCGAACAGCATCCCGCCCGCGCGGCCCACGCCATCCTGGACCGCATCGCCGCCCCCCTCATCATCCACGGCCAGGACCTGTACGTGACCGCCTCCATCGGCATCGGCATGTTCCCGGCCGACACCAGCGACCATCGCGCGCTGTTGACCTGCGCCGAGCTGGCCCTCGGCGGCGCGAAACAGCAGGGGCGCAACTGCTACCGTTTCCTGACCTCCTCGGCCGAAAGCAGCACCCGCAGCCGGCTTGGGCTGGAGAGTGGGCTGCGCCGCGCCATCGAACGGGGCGAGTTCCTGGTTCACTACCAGCCGAAGGTCTCCCTCTCCTCCCTGCGGGTGATCGGCATGGAGGCGCTGGTGCGCTGGGCTCACCCGGACATCGGCATGGTGCCGCCCGCCGAGTTCATCCCCATCGCCGAGGACAACGGCCTCATCTCGCCCATCGGCCGGTGGGTGCTGGAGACCGCCTGCCTGCAGACCCAGGCCTGGTCGGCCACCCTGGGCGACCTCAGGGTCGCGGTCAACATCTCGGGCCGCCAGCTCAACCCCGCCATCCTCGGCGTCGTGGACGACATCCTGGCCCGCACCCGGCTGCCGGCCCGGCTGCTGGAGCTGGAGATCACCGAGAGCGTCGCCATGGACGACGCCGCCGGCACCATGACGATACTGAGCGGCCTGGCGGAGCGCGGCATCAGCCTTTCCATCGATGACTTCGGCACCGGCTATTCGTCGTTCGCCTATCTGAAGAAATTCCCCTTGAATCTTCTGAAGATCGACCGCTCCTTCATCATCGACATCGACCGCGACGAAAAGGCCGGCATCATTCCGAAGGCCATCATCTCCATGGCCCACAGCCTGGGCCTCGCCGTGGTGGCCGAGGGGGTGGAGACTCCGGCCCACGTGGCCCTGCTGCAGGGATTCGGCTGCGACGAGGCTCAAGGGTTCCTTTTCGCTCAAGGGATGCCGGCCGACGAGTTCGCCGCCTACTGCGCCGAGAGCGATGCCCTCAACACCTGCCGACGCCTCGAGTGGGCCTGAGATCTCGACATGACGTATTCGATCGAGAACCACCCCCCCGCCCCCCTGTCGCGCCGTCGCCTGCTTCGCCTGATGCTTGCAGGCAGTGCGGCCGGCCTGTCCTGTCCGTCGCGGCCATGGGCGAAGGACGACGAACCACCGCACGACATCCCTGCGGGATACAAGCTGGAGATCCGTCATCCGCTGAAGACCAGGACCCACGGGCGGTCGGGCCACCTGGCGCTGCTGGTGGACCAGCGGATCACCGCCCTGTCGCGCCCGGCCATGGAGGAGTACTATTTCTTCGGCTACACCGAGGACACCGAGGTCGCCAAGACCATGGACGCCCAGGCCCTCGCCGAGGCCCAGATGGTAATCCACGACGACGACGGCAAGACGGTGGAGACGATCTTCCTCGGCACGCCGTTCGCCCGGCTGCGGGCGGTGGCCCTGACCTCGTCGGCACCGCACGAGTTCGTGATCGAGACCTCCCAGGGCGGCTTCGGACAGTTCACCGGCACCTACGGCCGCGTCTTCACCATCGAGCAGGGCGCCATCCGCTATTCCACCGCCATCGACGACGAGACCAACGCGCCCGAGGACATGGTGTTGCAGCGCAGCCCCGGCACCGACTGGCGCATCATTCCCGCATCGGGCCGCGGCAGCGACATCTACCAGGTGATCTGCCGCTCCGACGAGACCGACGGCACCGGCTTCGGCGAGGTTTACGTCAGCTATCGCCTGGACAAGACCGGCTGGCACAAACGGCGCCGCATGGGGCAGGGCTTCTGCACCTGGACCGATGGATTTCCAGTGCTGCGGGCGTTTCCCTGAGGGGAAGGGGTTTTGCGGGCGGCATCCCCCGCTGACGAAACCCCGCTGACGATCTCCCCCCGGACAAAAAAGGTTCTTCGACGTTTCAGGTGGAAACGAGGATGTCGCCCAGGGGCGCGGCGATGAGGTAGATGATTGTCGCAAAGGTTGTTGTGTTGCGGTATCCCCTGGCGCGCGCTCGGGCGGCCT
>JAMOBE010000157.1:0-5483 GCA_039908285.1 Alphaproteobacteria bacterium | reverse complement strand
CTTGAGGGCATCTGGCGGAAGAGAATCAAGATCTGGGGGCAGCTTGGCCATGCCCCACTGAATCCGAAAGTCTCGAAAAATGCAACTGCCAATGAGTCGGGACCGCCGATTCTGCCCGGACTTTTGCCCCTGTTACCCTGTTACCGATTATGATGATGGACAGGACAGAGCCGGTCCTCGCCCACGCCCAACTCGATCGCCGCAAACGAGGCTTCGCCGAGCGGACGTCCGGCGAGAATCTCTCCCGCCTCCGCCTTCTGGGTCGGGCTCAGCGCGTCGACCGCCAAGTCTGAAATGCCTTCCGCTCCATTCCGCAAATCCCCCATGGTTTCCGCCATTCTATCCCATATCAATACGATTTGCGAATAGAGCATTATAAAACGAACTCTGAGATGAGACATCAAAAAATTTATTTTGACGCAGCTCCTGCAAGATGACGGTAAATATTTTGAAGCGCAGTTGAGAGATGTGAAATGCTGTGAACAATGGCGTAGTGCCCGCGGCCGAACATATGGGGGAAGTAGGTCTGAGCTTTCTGGTCGATGGTGACGCCAAAGACAGCAAGTCCTCTGGCGCGAGCCTCAATTACGGCCTGTCTGGTGTCCTCGACGCCGTAGCGACCTTCGTAGTGGTCGATATCGTTGGGTTTGCCGTCGGTGAGAACCAGGAGAAGGCGGTGCCGGTTGGGGCGCGTCTCCAGGCAACTCGTCGCATGGCGGATGGCGGCGCCGATGCGGGTGTAGTAACCGGGGCGGATGGCGCCGATGCGGCGCATGACCGGTTCACCGAAGGGTTCGTCGAAGTCCTTGATGGTGTCTATTCTGACCCAGGAGCGCCTGCGTGAGGTAAAGGTCATTATGGCAAAGGGATCGCCACAGGCGGCAAGTCCGTGGGAGAACACCATCAGCGCCTCCTTTTCGACATCGAGCACGCGGCGGTTTTCGACCCAGGCATCGGTGGACAGGGAGACGTCCACCAGTACGGCCACGCACAGGTCACGCTCCTGCGCCCTATGCTGCATCCACACGCGATCGCTACCGATGCCGCTGGCCAGCAGGTCGCAGTGGGCGCGGACGACGGCGTCGGTGTCGAGGTCCGAGCCGTCCTCCTGAGCGCGCAGAACGACCCGGCGCGCCCGCAAGGCCTCGAACCGGCGGCGGACGGAGCGGATGTGGCGCCTGGCCGTTTCGTCGGGCTCCCATCCCTCACCCTCCTCCGTCATCACGCCGAGAAGAACCGAACAATGGTCGGGATGGTGCGCTTGAATGCGGTAGTCCCACTCGGGCAACAGAGACGTACCGGTCAGCCGGGTCGTGTCGGTGGCCGAGGGCGGCAGGTCAAGGTCGAACTTGAGTTTTGTGGCAGCCTTGCGGGAATGCTGGGCAAGGGAAAACGTGTCCAGATCGTCGGCCGCCTTCCGGGCCTCCTCCTCGTCGGTATCCTCGGGGGCGCGGTTGAGGTTGACCATGTCGGCTATGGCGAGAATCTTCTCGAATCGGTTGAGCAGAAGAGGATCGTCGCGGTTGGCGTTGTCGGTCCGGCGACGTTCGGCATGACGGCGCGTCTCGTCCTGTTCTCCCCCGCCCATGCCCGGCTCGGGCTCGGCGTCGTCGGGGGAGGTCTGGCCGGGAGTATCGAGGAGCGTTTCGCCCCACAGGGGAACGGGGAGGAACGGTCGGTAGGATCGGGGCGCCGTCGCCCCGGTCCGACGTCCCTCCAGCACAGCCGCGCGAAAGGGATTGGAGTCTGCGGCCGGGACACCCAGCAGGTCCATCACCATGGCTTCCACATCCGCCTCCACGCCGGTCAGACGGCGGCGGGGGCGCGTGGCGGCCAGGGCGGCAGCCAGGCGGCGATGGCGTCCGGCCAGGCCGGGGAAGCTGTTCAGGACCGTCCGGGTGGTGCGGTGAACGTGCATCAGGGTGGCGAGATCGGCCCGCAGGGGGTCGGTCTCGCGCTGCGCCGGCGGCTCGTGCACGGCCAGAAAGGCGGCCAGCCAGCCATAGAGATCTCGATTGAGGCCGTATTCGGCGAAAACGGCGATGGACCCGGGTAGCGCCAGACTCATCGAGTCACGCCGAGCCAGCATCAATCGCTCCTCGTCCATGCCGATCCGCTGCTTCCAGGTCAGCCGGTGCCCAGAGGCGCGGGCACCCGCCGTCACGATCTGGATCCCGCGGTCGCCACCGACTCCGCGAAAGAACACCGCCAGGGAGGCGCGAACCTCGTCCAGGCGGACTTCCGCTTCGGGATGGGTCGGCCATGTGGCCTTCTCTCCCACCAGCCGATGCCAGAACCGCCCGACGCGCTCTTCCAGGTCCAGGGCCTCGATAAGCTTCATGGCTCGCCGAAAACCGCTCTCACCACGTCCTGAAGCCCGGCCTTGACCTCGGGATCATCGGACAGAGGTTCGATCATGGTCGCCTGGATGGCCTCGCGATCGTCAAGGCCGGCGGCCATCAATGTCGCGCAATAGACGAGAAGGCGGGTGGAGACCCCCTCCTCCAGATCGTGGCCCTTCAGTGCCCGAAGACGCGCCGCCAGGGCGATCAGCGGCTGGGTCCGGGCTTCCGGCAGGCCGGACTCTTCCGCCACCACCCGACGCTCCACGTTGGGCGGCGGGAAGTCGAACTCGATGGCCATGAACCGCTGGCGGGTCGATGGCTTGAGCTGCTTCAACACGTTCTGGTAACCGGGATTGTAGGAGGCGACCAGCATGAATTCCGGGGGGGCCGTCAACAGCTCTCCGGTCCGCTCCAGGGGCAGTAGGCGGCGATCGTCGGTCAGCGGATGCAGGACCACGGTAACGTCCTTGCGGGCCTCGACCACCTCGTCCAGGTAACAGATGCCGCCCTGGCGAACGGCGCTGGTCAGGGGGCCGTCGGTCCACACGGTATCGCCCCCTTTCAGCAGATAGCGACCGGTCAGGTCGGCGGCCGTAAGGTCGTCGTGGCAGGACACCGTGAACAGCGGCCGGGCCATGCGAGCGGCCATGTGGGCGACGAACCGGGTCTTGCCGCAGCCCGTCGGCCCCTTCAGCAGCAGGGGCAGGTGATGGCGCCAGGCCAATTCGAACAGGGCGCATTCATTGCCGACAGGCAGGTAGAACGGCAGGTCGCCGTTGGATGAGACCTGGCCGGCGGCGGGATCAGGCATGGAGTGCTCCTCGGTGGGGATCGGGGGGCGGTCCATTCCACCGCCCCCCCTCGCGTTGTGTCGTTCCGGATTACCCGGCAACCTGGACCCGGCGGGGCACTATCACCAGAGACGATACGATCATGATCACGCCCACCAGGGTGAAGATGCCCGCCCCAAGGCGTATCCAGTAGAACAGCGCCAGTTGCTCCTGGACCTCCATGAAGGACATCCCCATCACCCGCTGGAGATGGATCTGTACAACCCCGGCAAAGGTCAGTGCAAAGGTCATGAAGGCCACGGACGAGGTCGTGATCCAGAATCCCCAGATGTTCAGCACCTGATTATAGGGCTCGCGCTTCAGCAACTGGGGCATGGCGTAGGTGAACATGGCGATGTTGAGCATCACGTAGGCGCCAAAGAAGGCGAGATGCCCGTGCGCCGCCGTTATCTGGGTGCCGTGGGTGTAGAAGTTGATCGGGGCCAGGGTATGCAGGAACCCCCACACCCCGGCGCCAAAGAAGGCAAACACGGAGCAGCCCAGCGACCACAGCAGGGCCGCCCTGTTGGGGTGGGTGCGCCCGCCCTTCCACACCGTCATGAAGGTAAAGATGACCATGGCGAAGAACGGCAGAACCTCAAGCGCAGAAAACAGGCTGCCGACCCACTGCCAATACTCCGGTGTCCCGATCCAGTAATAGTGATGACCCGTGCCCAGGATGCCGGTGAACAGAGCCAGGCCGATGATCATGTACAGCCACTTTTCCACCACCTCGCGGTCGATACCGGTCATCTTGATCATCAGGAAGGCCAGCACCGAGGCCATGACCAGTTCCCACACTCCCTCGACCCAGAGATGCACGACCCACCACCAGAACATCTTGTCCAGGATGAGGTTGGCCGGATTGTACAGAGAGAACAGGAAGAACAGCGCGATCCCCCACAATCCCAGCAGCAACACGTTGGTGATCGCCGTCTTTCGCCCCTTCAGTACCGTCATGGTGATGTTGAAGAGAAACATCAGCGCCACCACCACGATGGCGAGCTTGATCCACAAGGGCTGTTCCAGGAACTCGCGCCCTTCGTGGATACGGAACAGGTAGCCAACCACGGCAGCGGCGGCACCGAACAGAAACAGCCAGAACTGGAGGATGGCCAGTTTCGGACTATGCAGCTCGGTCTCTGCCTCCTCCGGAATCAGGTAGTAGGCACATCCGAAAAAGCCCATCAGCAGCCAGACGATCAGGCTGTTGGTATGGATCATGCGGACGATGTTGAACGGCAGGAGTTCCGAAAGCGTATTGGGCGCAACGACGATCGTGCCGGCCAGCACGCCGAACAATACCTGAGCGACAAATAGGGCCAGCGCACCGGAAAAATAATAGAGCGCCACCTTCTGGGATTCGTACTTCATTTCGAATTCCTTCTTGCTTGCTTTAGCCGGAAACCTTTGGCGGCCAATTCTGCGTATTGATCTCACTCGTCCACTTGAAGAAGTCGATCAGCTGGTCGAGTTCACTCTCGGAAATATTGAACTGCGGCATTTGTCGGCGGCCCGGAGCGCCCGATGGCTGGTTCTTCATCCAGGCCTTCAGGGACTCCCGGGCGGCAGCGGCGTTGTCGCGACCGCCAAACCGCACCCACACATTGCCGAGTTCGGGGGCGAAGTAGGCGCCTTCTCCCAGGATGGTGTGGCAGTCGATACAGGCATGTTTTTCCCACACGTGCTTGCCGGCCTTGACGGACGGTGTGATTGGATTGGCGTCGGCAGTTGCGTTGGCGAGAACAACGCTATGCGAAACCAGGGCAACAAAGATGATGAAAAAAAACGCAGTCCCGCCGTAGAAAACATTGCGTGCTGCTGCTTTTGTCAAAGCTTCATGCATATCAAGTCTCCGCGTGTAAGAGTTATAACAAATACACTTGTCTTACAATATTCTATTGCCTACTACACATCAATAATACATAGCGCCAGCTAGCATATATCATAAGCTCCTAGAATTTAATAATAACTGCTCCATGAGCACGCCTCATTGTTGGCAGTTTTGATCAGACTGGCAAGGCTAGATTGCGGCGGTGCGTTCGACATTGACTGTCGTCAAGAGCATCGCGGTAATCTGGATGAAAAAAGGCTTCGGACGTAATCCACGCACCCCGCGCGGGGGGCGACCCGAGCACCACCATTGGCCGGCCGGCGCCGAGGCCGTTTCAATCCACGCCCCCCGCGCGGGGGGCTACTCGCCGCCAGTTCGGCGGCGCCAGTGACCACCTTGTTTCAATCCACGCCCCCCGCGCAGGGGGCGACTCGCTGGCGTCCGCCGTCAGCTTCAGGGAGAGGACGTTTCAAT
>JAMOBE010000156.1:0-5503 GCA_039908285.1 Alphaproteobacteria bacterium | reverse complement strand
GCGGGCGTCGAGCAGAGGCTCGGTCATGATCGTGCTCTCCCTGCGATCCGGGGGTGAAGAGGATAGGACCGCGAGAATGGTGCCCTGTTGGCGCCCGGTCCTTGAGCCTCGTCAAGTAACACGGTTTCCAGAAAATCCACGGATTTTCTGGAAACCGAACCCGCGTCTTGCGGACGCCAAGTCCCGAGCAACCACTGAAGCCCGGGTCGCCACGGACATGAAGGCCCGACAGGACGAGTGGCGACGGCCCAGTTCGAACGCCAGCACGCCGCCATGGCGACCTCGATCATGAACGACCTCTCGCGCACGACCATCCGCCAGGCCATCACATGCGCGGCCGCCACCTGTCCTCAATCGTCATCGCCAGACTGGAAGGCCATCCCCAGCGCCGCTTCGCCGACGGCCGCGATGCCTTCCTCGGCCTGATGAAAACCTGCGGCAAGCTCGGCGTGTCATTCCGGGATTACCTGGGAAGCCGCCTCGGCATCATGGGCACCCACGTGCCAAACCTGGCCAGCCTCGTCGCCGCCCCTTGAGCCATACCCGCCCGGCCATTTGCCCCTGTTACGGGGCGCGTCTACAATTCGTTGATTTTGCTGGGCTTCGCTGGTGCCGCCGAAGAGAATTGAACTCTTGACCCCACCCTTACCAAGGGTGTGCTCTACCCCTGAGCTACGGCGGCACGACCGCGAAGGCGCGCACACTGACACAGGGCACAACGTCACGCAAGCTGGAATTTTACGGTCCCGTGTCAGTTCCGGATCGTCACCGTCATCGTCGCCACGCCGGCGATGGCGCAGTCCAGCCGATCTCCGGGCACCACCGGCCCCACTCCGGCGGGGGTGCCGGTGAAGATCAGGTCGCCAGGGGCCAGGGTCACCAGGCGGGAGAGGGCGGCGATGACGTCGGCAACCGGCCAGATCATCTGATTCAGGTCTCCGTCCTGGCGAATCCGGTCGTTGACCGACAGGCGGATCGGGCCGGCCGACGGGTGGCCGATGTCGCTGGCCCGGATCAGCTCGGAACAGGGGGCGGAGAAGTCGAAGCCCTTCGCCATGTCCCAGGGCAGGCCGGCGGCCCGTGCCGCGGCCTGGAGATCGCGCCGCGTGAAGTCGATGCCGACGCCATAGCCGAGCACGTGGTCAAGGGCCGTGTCGGCGGCGATGGCGACGCCACCGTTGCCGATGGCCACCACCAGTTCCACCTCGTGATGGAAGTCGGCGGTGGCCGGGGGATAGGGGATGGGGCCGCCGCGCGGGACCACGGCGTCGGCCGGCTTGGCGAAGAAGGTCGGCGGGTCGCGGTCCGGATCGCCCCCCAGTTCGCGGACGTGGGCGGCGTAGTTGCGGGCGACGCACCACACCCGCCGGATGGGAAACAGCCCGCCGCCGGCGACGGGCAGCGTTGGACGGGACGGCTCGGGAATGACGTAGGAGGGAGTGGAGGGAGTGGAGGAGGTGGGCATGGTCCTGGTCCTGGTCCGGCGGGAAGGGGAAACGCGACGATACTATCGCAGAACCAGCCTATCGTTTGCCACCCGGAGTCATTCGCGCTAGAAAGCCCCTGGTGGTCACGCTGGAGCGCAGTCGGGGATGAAACAGGTCGTGCAGAGCGCCCGCTCGGGCAAGCTCACGCTCCGTGAGGTGCCGGCGCCACGGGTGCGGGCCGGGCATCTTCTGGTGCATACCGCGGCATCGCTGATTTCCGCCGGCACCGAGCGCATGGTGGTGGACTTTGCGCGCCAGAGTCTGGCCGGCAAGGCGCGCTCGCGCCCCGATCTGGTGCGCAAGGTCATGGACAAGGCCCGCCGCGACGGCATCGCCGCGACGATCCGCACCGTGCTGGCCCGCCTGGACGAGCCGCTGCCCCTCGGCTATTCGGCGGTGGGGCGGGTGGTGGCGGTGGGCGCCGGCCTCGAGGGCGCCTTTCGGGTCGGACAGCGGGTGGCCTGCGCCGGGGCGGGCCTCGCCAACCACGCCGAGATCAACGTGGTGCCGCGCGCGCTTGCCGCCCTGGTTCCCGACGACGTCCCCGACGACGAGGCCTGCTTCGGCACCGTCGGCGCCATCGCCCTGCACAGCGTGCGGACCCTCGGGATCGGCCTCGGCGACGTGGTGGCGGTGGTGGGCGTCGGCCTGGTGGGCCAGTTGGCCAGCCAGTTCCTGACCCTGTCGGGCGCCCGGGTGCTCGCCCTCGACTATGATCCGGGACGACTCGACCTGGCGCGGCGGCTTGGCGCCGAGCTGGCGTGGTCCCTGAAGGAGCCGGCGGGGCTGGTGGAGGCGGTGGCGGCCCTGACCGGGGGCCGGGGCTGCGACGCGGTGCTGATCGCCGCCGCGACCGAGTCGAGCGACCCCTTGCGCCTCGCCGCGGAGCTGGCCCGCGATCGGGCCCGGGTGGTGATGGTGGGCAAGACCGGCACCGAGTTCCCCTATGCCGAGTTCATGAAGAAGGAGCTGTCGGTCACCGTCTCCCGCTCCTATGGCCCCGGCCGCTACGACGAAGCCTTCGAGGGCCAGGGCGTCCGCTACCCCGTCGGCTGGGTGCGGTGGACGGAAACCGACAATCTGGCGGAGAGCGTCCGCCTGATGTCGCCGGCCCTGCCCCGCCGGCTGGATGCCGGGGCACTCATCACCCATCGCTTCGACTTCGACAAGGCCGAGGACGCCTATGCCATGGTCATGGATGGGGACGAGCCCCACCTTGGCGTGGTGCTGCGCTATGCCGACACCGCACCGGCCTCGGCGGCGGCACCAGCGGCGCCGGCATTCCCCGCCCCCACGGTGGGTGGAGCCGGGCGCTGCGTGCTGGGGGTGATCGGCGCCGGCAGTTTCGCCCGGACCGTCCTGCTTCCCGAACTGAAGCGGTTCGATACCGTGGACCTCAGGACCATCGTCACCCAGCGGGGGGCCACGGCCGAGCACGGACAGAAGGCGTTCGGTTTCGCCCATGCGGCGACCGACGCCGCGGCGGTCCTCGACGATCCCGCCATCAATGCCGTGCTGATCGCCACCCGCCATGGGAGCCATGCCGGGCTGACGGCGCGGGCGCTGGCCGCTGGCAAGGCGGTGCTGGTGGAGAAGCCGCTGGCCCTCGATCGGGAACAACTTGCCCAGGTGGTGGATGCCCGGGCCGGGTCGGCCGGCTTCTTCATGGTGGGCTTCAACCGACGGTTCGCGCCGCTGGCGGTGCGGGCGCGGGAGCATCTGGCGCGCCATGCCGGGCCGAAGTTCCTGGTGCTGCGGGTCAACGCCGGGGCTCTGCCGCCCGACACCTGGATCAACGCCGCCGAAGAGGGAGGCGGCCGCGTCCTCGGCGAGGTCTGCCACTTCGTCGATCTCGCCCGCTATCTGGTGGGGGCGGCCATCGTCTCGGTGCAGGCGGATGCCGGGCAGTCGACCTTTGGCGCCTGCGACGACCTGACGGTGACGTTGCGCTTTGCCGACGGCAGTCTGGCGACGATCGCCTACACGGCGCTGGGGGACACGGCCTTTTCCAAGGAGCGGTTCGAGGCCTTTGCCGGCGGCACGGTGGTGACCATCGACAACTTCCTCGACCTGACGGTGGCGGCCGGCGGCCGGGTGCGGCGCGAAACGGCGAAGTTCGGTCAGGACAAGGGCCACCGCGCCGAACTCACCGCCTTCGTCGCCGCCGTCGGCCGGGGCGTGGCCCCGGTGGCGGAGGAGGAAACCATCGAGACCAGTCTCGCGACCATCGCCGTGGTGGAGAGCCTCCGCGACGGCTGCCGCATCGACCTTCCATGACGGGAGACGTCCCCGGATGACCGATCAGTCCATACTTGCAGCCCTCGTGGCGGCACTCCAGGGCACGCGGGTGCTGTGCATCGGCGACGCCATGCTGGACCGCTTCGTCTATGGCGAGGTGGAGCGCATCTCGCCCGAGGCGCCCATCCCCGTGATCCAGATCCGCCGCGAGACCAGCATGCTGGGCGGAGCCGGCAACGTGGTGCGCAACGTGGTGGCGCTGGGGGCTCGTCCCACCTTTCTCTCGGCGCACGGCGACGACTCGGCCGGCGTCGAGATGGCGGGCCTGCTCAGTCGGCTGCCCGAGGCGGAGGCCCGGCTGGTGGTGGAGAGAGGGCGTCAGACCACGGTCAAGACCCGCTACGTCGCCAACAGTCAGCAGTTGCTGCGGGCCGACAAGGAGACGGTGGCCCCCCTGACGACGGCCGGCCGGACGGAGATGCTCGCCCACGCCGGGGCCTGCGTGGGCGAGGCGTCGGTGATGGTGCTGTCGGACTATGGCAAGGGTTTGCTGACGGCCGAGACCACGCGGGACCTGATCGCCCTCGCCCGCGCGGCGGGGCGGCCGGTGATCGTCGATCCCAAGGGGGCGGACTATCGCCGCTATCAGGGAGCTTCCGTGCTTACGCCGAACCGCCGCGAGCTGTTCGAGGCGACGCGGATGCCGGTGGGCGACGACGCTGAGGTGGTTGCGGCGGCGCGCCACCTGATCCACGCCTTCGATGTCGCTTCGGTGCTGGTGACGCGCAGTCAGGACGGCATGACCCTGGTGCAGGCCGATGGAACCGTCCACCACCTGCCGGCCGAGGCGCGGGAGGTGTTCGACGTCTCGGGCGCCGGCGACACCGTGGTGGCAACCCTGGCGGCGGCCCTGGGCGGTGGCGTGCCGCTGCCCGACGCCGCCCGGCTCGCCAACGTGGCGGCGGGGATCGTCGTCGGCAAGGTGGGCACGGCGGTGGTCCACGCCCGCGATCTGGTGGCGGCCCTCCACCAGCAGGACGTGGCCTGCGGACAGACCAAGGTGCTGTCTCTCGACGCGGCGCTGGAACAGTGCGCGCGGTGGCGGCTGCGGGGGCTGACGGTGGGCTTTACCAACGGCTGCTTCGACCTTTTGCACCCGGGACACGTGTCGCTGCTGGCCAGGGCGCGGGCAGCCTGCGACCGGCTGATCGTCGGGCTCAACAGCGATGCCTCGGTGGCACGCCTCAAGGGACCCGAGCGGCCGGTCCAGACCGAGGCCTCGCGGGCGGTGGTCCTGGCCTCCCTCGCCACCGTGGACATGGTGGTGATCTTCGGCGAGGACACGCCCCTGGCCCTGATCGAGGCACTGCGTCCGGACGTCCTGGTGAAGGGTGCCGACTACCGGGTGGACCAGGTGGTGGGGGCGGATGTCGTCCAGGGCTATGGCGGCCGGGTGCTGCTGGCCGACCTGGAGGCCGGCCACAGCACCACCGCCACCATCGCCCGGATGAGCCGGTGATTGCCCATCACGGCGGAGCCGCGTGACGGCCCATCACGGCGGAGCCGCAAAGCCAGGGTTTCTGCGGCCGATGGAGTTCTGACAAGGGACAGCGCGTCCCCTGCCCAATGTCTCATGTGGCGGGTCGAAATCCGTAGCCAAGGTAGGGCTGGAAGGTGAGCATGCGGTCAGGAGCCTGCCGGCACCAGTCGATGGCGTCGAAGCCGAACCAGTACGGCGCTCTTGACTCCCACAACCCTTGGAGTTCAAGCGAGGGATA
>JAMOBE010000155.1:0-5512 GCA_039908285.1 Alphaproteobacteria bacterium | reverse complement strand
CGCAACGGACCAGTCGCCCCGGCTGTGCTCGAGCGCCCCGATTGCCATCACCCGTGCCGTCGCTTCCGAGACGGCACCATGGCGGTCCAGCGTAGTTTCCGGCACGCCCAGCATGTCACGCTTCGCGGCATTGGAATAGGTGACGAAGCCGCGGTCGAACACCGCCGACGCGCCCGGGACGCCGGTAAGGCTGGCGGCGATCAGTCCGCCGGTGCAGGACTCGGCGGTGGCCAGGTGCAGCCCCCGTTCCTCGCAGGTGGCCAACGCCGCCCGCGCCTGACTGCCGAGGTCCTCCGTGGTGTCGGTCATGATCCTCTCCACAGGAGAAGCCCGTGCAGGACCAGCCCCGCATAGGCTCCGGCGACGATGTCGTCGACCATGATGCCGAGTCCCCCCTTCAGGGTGCGGTCGGCCCAGCCCGCCGGCCATGGCTTCCAGATGTCGAACAGGCGGAACAGCAGGAACCCCGCGGCATAGGCGAGGATATCCGGGGGTACGGCAACCAGGGTCAGCCACTGGCCGGCCACCTCGTCCACCACCACCTGTCCGGGGTCGGCCTCGCCGATGCGGCGGGCATGGTGGTCGGCGGAGATCCAGCCCAGGAGCGCGACTCCGGCCGTCGCCAGGGCCAGCGGCAGCGGTCCATCACTCATCACGCAAAGGCCCCATGCGAACGGCAGCGCCGCCAGCGAGCCCCACGTCCCCGGTGCCCAGGGCAGCAGGCCGGCGCCGAACCAGGTCGCGACTCCGGCGGCGGCAACGTCGGCGATCGACCGGGGGGGAGACGGGGAGAGCCCGGCTGCGGAGGGGGGTGGTTCGGAGGGGGCCATGGCGGGGCTGATGATCAAGCCTTGTTCGAATGCCCGCCGATCCTAGCGAAACCCCGCCGGAAAGGACACCGCGATGTGCCGGCGGCCCGACGCTGGGTTGGGTTGGTGAAGAAGTTGCTTGAAAGGGGGGGATCGGGGCGATACCGTTAAAAAATGGTTATCGCGATGGTCGGGGTTGGGGGCTCCGAAGATACTGTCCATAGTCTATGTCCCGCCTGGCATCTGAAGTGATCCAGGGGGGGAGGGGAATGGCCGTATGACCAGGACGACAGCGCCGAGTGCCGCGGAACGCGGCCCGGGAGCTGGGGTTTTGGGACGGGGGAGCAATGTCGCAGTTCGATCCAGCCACACGATTCGACTCGAGGCTGCATGCCCTCGTTCGTCAGGCCTTTCCTGAGCGTGAAGTGGTCATCCGCAGTGATGGACGGCTGCGCTATCTGACCCTGTCCACCGGCCGCCAGGTCGGTCTCGTCGGAGTCGCCCTGGCCGTCGTTCTGTGGAGCGTGTTCGCCTCGAGCGCCTATTTCATCGGTGAGCATGCCCTGCGCCAGCAGGAACGGGACCTCGCCGGGACCGCCGCCGCCTATCGGACGCTGGTCGAGCAGGTGGCCGATCATCAGGAGCGGATGGAGGCCATCGCCAGCACCATCGACCAGGGATCGGGACCGGGACCGGGGTCAGGGGAGATCGCCGGCGCCATGCCCATCGACGCCCAGGTGCGGCGGATCGAGGCCAGTCTCGACGACGCCGAGGCCCGACGCCGAGTCGCCGAGGTCCGCGACGAACTGGTGGGGCGGCTCGAGCGACTGGCGGAGCGAATTCGCACCGATGCCCTGCCGCCCGCTCGTCCCGCTATACCCTCCGCGGTTGCCGCCGCCTCTACCGCCGGCCAGGTAGGCGGAGCCAATCAGGTTGCCCGCACGCGGGACATGCTGAAGGAGTCGCTGCGGCGTCAGCTTGATCGATTCAGCCGCGAGGTGGCGTCGCTGTCCTCTCGAACCGACGTGCTGGAGGCCGAGTCCCACGTCGGCACTGGCGAAGTGGAACGGCGCAAGCTCCTCCTGCAGCGTGACATCATGGCCCGCGAGCGTGACGAGCTGAACGCCCAGGTCGATCAGTTGCAGGCCAAGGTGGCCAGCATCCAGGGGTCCCATGCCGACATGCTGCGCCGGTTCAGCGACTTCGCCGCCGGCAGCGTCAACGAGGTGGAGAAGGCGCTGGGGTCGGTCGGGCTCGACCTCAAGAAACTGGTGGACAAGGCCCCGGCCAGGTCCGACGCCAGCACCGGCAGCCAGGGTGCACAGAGTGGCCAGGGTGCACAGGGTGCACAGGGTGGCCAGGGTGGCCCGTTCATTCCTGCTGGGCCGTTGTCGAAGGCCGAGGAGGTGCGGCTGCACTCCGTCCTGGCTTCGCTGAACGTCAAGATGGGGCGGTGGGACAATCTCCAGCAGGTGGTGCGCAAGCTGCCGCTGGGGGCGCCGCTGCGCACATACCAGTTGTCCAGCGCCTTCGGGGTTCGCGAAGACCCGATCAATGGCAACCCGGCCCGGCATGAGGGCATCGATCTGGCGGCGCCCTCGCGTACCGCGGTCGTTGCTCCCTCGGCTGGAGTCGTGAGTTTCGTCGGCTGGAAGGGCCGTTTCGGCCGCACGGTGATCATCGACCATGGCAATGGATTTCAAACCCTTTACGGGCATCTCCACAAAACTCTGGTCACCGTCGGGCAGAAGGTGGACAGTGGAAAGCAGATTGGTGAGATCGGCAGCACGGGGCGGAGCACCGGTCCGCACCTCCACTATGAGGTGCGCATCAATGGGAAGCCCCAGGACCCCTATCGGTTCATGAAGGCTGGCAAGAATGTTCTCAAAGGTTAGGAACGCACGGGATTCGGCCAGGGACGGCAGGGCGACGCCGCCGTCCATCGTCAGCACCGACATGCGCATCACCGGGAACATCGTCACCACCGGAGAGGTGCAGGTCGATGGAACGGTGGAGGGGGATGTGACGTGCAAGACCCTGGTGATCGGCCCGACCGGGACGATCCGGGGCGAGGTGGATGCCGATGTCGCGCGCATCCACGGTTATATGTCCGGACAGCTTCGGGCGACGTCGGTGTTTCTCGCCAGTTCGGCGCAGATGGTGGGTGACGTCACTCACGTCAGCCTGGCCATCGAACCGGGGGCGCTGATGGACGGTCACTGCCGCCACGTCAAGTCGGTGGGCGAAACGGGAGAGCCCAGCGGGGAGCCGGGTGAGAGCCTGATGCTGACCGACGGGAGCCGCCGCCTGCGGAATGCCGCCAAGGTCGTGGCGCCGGTGCCGGACCGGCCGGTGCCGGACCGCCCGCTACCTGACCGCGACGACGACAGGCCGGCCATCGCCGCCGTCACCCCGGCGGATGTGGAGCCTGACCTTGCCGCGGCGGTCCAGGCGGCCGGCTGACCGTTTCGGGCACGGCTCAAGGCTGGCTTCCGGAGTCGGTTCTCGCGGCGCCACAATGAAAGCTACTGAAAGTAATAGCGGTGAGGTTGACTGCGCAGTCGATATATCGTAGCGTCTATAGGTCGTTCACGGGTGCTGCCGTAACGAGCGCCCGGTCGGCATCTGGTCTTTCCGTGGAGCGGAACCAGACGAGATAATTTGGCTGATTGAGACAGGGAGAGGAGTTAGAACGATGGCCGACGTCCAGAAGGGCACACCCAAGCAGACCACCGCCGAGGCCGCGGCGCGCCGCAGCGAGGCTGCCGCCAAGCGTGGCGAAGTCAATCAGATGCGCAGCAAGATCACCGCCAACAAGGCGAAGCGCCAAGTCAGCAAGCCGAAGCCGCGAATCGAAGCGAAATAATAAGCACCCGGAACCTCTTCTCCCCCTCTCCCCAAAGAGGGGGAGGGGGGAGTTCCGTCGTGCTCAGGCGCTCAGGCGTCTGCGCAGTCGCGCCAGCATCTCGGACAATTCGTCGCGGTCGTAGGGTGACGGCGGCTGTGCTCCCCATACCGGCTTGGGCCAGGCCGGGTCGTGCTGAAAGCGGGCGATGACGTGCACGTGAAGCTGCGGCACCACGTTGCCGAGCGCCGCCGTGTTGATCTTGTCGGCCCGCGTCATGTCCAGCAGCACCCGGCTTGCCCGCGCGATCTCCTCGACCAGGAGGGAGCGTTCTGGCGCGTCCAGGTGATGGATCTCGGCGACGTTGTTCCGCGCCGGAACCAGAATCAGCCACGGAAAGGTGCGATCGTTCATCAGAAGGACGTGGCAGAGCCGCCATTCCAGCACCGCCACCGTGTCGGCGGCCAGTCGCGGGTGGATTGCAAACATGACTCTCTCCTTTCGCCGACGCTCCGTGGCTGTCCTGAAATGTAGCGGTTCTGCCGGGTGGGGAAAAGGGATCGGGGGCGGAAAAACAGGGCAATCGGGTGAACCGCTCAAAAGCCCTCTTCCCCTCGAGGGCTACCGTTTGCACACAAGTCGGACAAACTGGGCTGTAGGGTGTTCGCTGTAGAAACTATCCGTTTCCCGCAAGTAAAGCCCTCCCCCTTGATGGGGGAGGGTTGGGTGGGGGTGAAGGTGCAGCACGTAGATGCATCGGGATGAGCCCAAGAATTCAGCTTTTGTGCTAACATACTTCTGTCTGTGTGCGCTTCGCTGCCACCCCCACCCAAACCCTCCCCCATCGAGGGGGAGGGCTTAGTTTGCTGGAGACTTGTGTGCATACGGTAGCCCCCTTGAGGGGGAGAGGGAGTGTATGTTGCCGGTCCGTTTTCATGCATCGGGGCGGAAAAAGACCGTGTACGCGCTCGCCGTCCGGGTGTAGACATCGGACCATGGTAAAGAAGAGCCCAAAGCGCGAGACAGGAGAGGCGTGGTATACGCCGGCGTGGCTGTTCGACCTCCTCTGCGAGGCCAACGGCGCCGTCTTCGATCTCGACCCCTGTGCTCCGCCCGAGGACCGGGCCCGGCCCAATGCCCGTCGGAGCATCATCGATGAGGGGGGGCTGTCGGCGGAGTGGACCGGTGCCGTGGTCATGGACCCCCAGCATGGCCGCGCGCCGGTGGAGCGCTGGGTGGACAAGGCGATGCGCGCGGTCCACTGGGACAAGACGGCCCACACCGTGGTGGCGTTCCTGCCGGTGATGCCGACGGCTCCGTGGTGGGTCACCTATGTCCGCGGCTGGGCCTCGGTGCTGCTGGTGCGCGGCCGACTGCGCATCGGCGGTGACCATGCCGGGCGCTCCCCGTTCGTCGCCGCGGTGGCGGTGTGGAGCACCGCTACCGCCCGTTTCGTCGAGCACGTGGAGCGTCAGCCCAGATCGGTGCTGGACGGGGTGTGGCTGCCGGCCTATCGCGCCGACAGCAACGCCGCGCCGTTCCTGCGCAGCCTCACCACCCGTGCCAGGATGCAGAAGCTCTACGGCTCGTATGATGACTTTCGCAAGAACCTCGCCGCATGGACGCAACGCATGCCGCCCGACTATGCCGACGTGCTGGGGACCGCCCTGCCAGGTGAGGTCGGCGACGCCCCCGACGCTCGCCCCTCGTCGAAGTGGCATGTCAACCGCTATGGCTATGTGACCCGGGTCAAGGGGCGGCCGATCTTCTGGAAGACCCTGCAACAGTGAGAAACACTTGGGCACTTCAAATAAGCCCTCTCCCCCCTCTTCCGGGGGGAGAGGGTTGGGTGAGGGGG
>JAMOBE010000154.1:0-5548 GCA_039908285.1 Alphaproteobacteria bacterium | reverse complement strand
GATCTGGGAAGGCCACCAACCGGTTACAAACCGGCACGCCAAGAAGGAAATTCAACTAACAGGCGGTGGTTTGGCCGGCCGGCGAGATGAGCGATTCCATTCCCGGCGTCGAGGAGGCGGGAAACGACCCACTCCACGATACGTGTCACTTGATCGCTGCCGCCGCTCCCCGTCTTGATGGTGTCGCGGTGAACAAGATGGAGACCGCGATATCGAGTTGGTCGCCCTATGTCCCGGATGAAGATACAAAAACCGAAACAAGACAGAAAATTATCAAATGGAACAGAGAATACAAATATATTCTGTTCAACCTTCTCCCTGTTGATCTTCTCAGAGAAAAGACCAAACGCCGACTCGTTGAAGAACGGCGGTGTTTCGGTGATGGGCGAAGACGGCGATGTGGAGAGATAACAGTCGGCTGGATAGGATCGCCCGTATCCGCCGATCAGATGGCACTGGCGAAGGACGACGCTATCCTGGGTCTTTTCAATCACCTGCCGGATGCGACGGGGTGGGACCATCCGACCCAACTCATGGCTGGCGGCAGCATCCAGGCTTCCCGCGAATTCGGGGAACTCGCCAAGCGCGACCCCGACCGCGCCCTGCGTCTGATCGACGAGTTCCAGCCCGGCCTCCAGGAGCGCCCGGCGGCGGAAGCTCTGCAGAAAATGGCGGAGCTTGAGACCGTGTCTCCTCAGATTGTCGTGGACAAAATTCACCAACTGGACCGGCGGGGTTTCCACTCGCAGGATTTTAGGATGTCCACTGCCTTCTCCTTTAACGCGCTTGGAAAAAAGCTCGACGGCCTGGACGATGCGACCTGTGACATGCTCGAGGGCTGGCTTGTCGATGCTGGGGAGAAAGAGACTCCGGAGGTAAACGGCGGGAAAAGCCGGGACGAAGCACGAAGCTTCCTTTGGCATAACGGCGACACATCGACAGGCGGCAATTACACCATTCTTGACGCCCTTACATGGGGCCTCCTTCGGCGAAAGCCGGCAGAATGGGACCGATGGCTTGACCTCCTTGATCGTCATTTGAACCGCCGGGAGAGTGTCAAGGTCTGGCAGGCCATGGCGCCTACGTTGAGGTATCTTCAGAACGCCGAGCGCGACCACGCCGTCGCCTTCATCGAAAAGCTGTTGAGCCGTTTTCCTGACCTGGGAAGAAGTGAGGCCGGCGTTACCCTGTTGGCGTGTATACACCGGTGGCTACCGGCGGCGACGGTCCGCTCGGTTGTTGAAGATTGGCAGAATTCTGAGTGGTGCGGCGGAGCACAGGCCGTCGGCGAATTCATCGTGCTCCGCCACCTCCTCTATCCAGAGGATGAGCACGCCGCGGATCTGTGCCGGGATATCGTTTCTGGCGCCATTACCACCGAGGACGAGCGGCTGGCGGAGTTTCGTCTCGGGGCCTCGTACACAACCGCACACACCTGGGGCGATCCCAAACTACGGCCGCATGCGGGGCCGCTGGCCGCAAAACTGGCGGAGCTTGTCCTATCGCGGCGGAGCCGCAACCAAAAAGATTCGTATTACGGATCTCAGGAATCTTCGCGCCTCGCGAAGATTCCTGAGATCCGTAATACAGAGGATGCCGGTAACGCTCTCATGGATGTATTCCGGCAGAATAATTCGCTGCCCGTCGACGACCACACGCGAAATCTCCTGCGCACTCTGGTAAACCGAGTCGATGCCATATCAGCCGATGCATCATTTCTGGTCGAACGACTTAGCACCGCACTGCAGGATGGCCTGGAGCCGGAACTGGTTACGAGCGTGGTCGGTGCATTGCTCGATCAGCACGGACCAGACATGGCAAATATTCAGACACGATGGGCCGGATCAGCCGGAGACATCACCAACATCGTGCTTACGCTGCATCGCGAGGAACCGACGCGCATCCAGGCACTTGCCATGTTCGAGCGCCTTATTCACCTGAAAGTATATCGTATTGATGATGTCCTTCGAGAGAACGATCGACGAATGCTGTGAGTGATCCGCGTTTACCGCTCGTCACGGTAGAACACCAGATGCTGACCGAGGGCTGGGACCATCAACCGACCTCCTGCGTCGTGCTGCTCCGCCCCAGTTCCTACAAGAGCACCATGATCCAGATGGTCGGGCGTGGTCTGCGCACGGTCGATCCGGCCGAGCACCCCGGCGTCATCAAGTCGGACTGCGTCGTGCTGGATTTCGGAACGTCGACCCTCCTGCACGGCTCGCTGGAGCAGGATGTCGATCTCGACGGCAGGGAGACCGGAGAGGCTCCGACCAAGGTGTGTCCGGCCTGCGATGCCACTGTCCCTCTTGGGATCACCGAATGCCCATTGTGCGGCTACATCTGGGGCCGTCATCCCGCCGCCAGCCATGCGCCGATCGGCGACTTCGTGATGACGGAGATCGACCTGCTGAACCGGTCACCCTTCCGCTGGTGCGACCTGTTCGGGGATGACGCGGCGCTCGTCGCCAACGGCTTCAACGCCTGGGGCGGCATCTTCTTCCTCAACGGTCGCTGGTACGGCGTCGGGGGCCTCTCCCGCCAGCGCCCATGTCTCCTGGCCATCGGCGAGCGCCCGGTGTGTCTGGCCGCGGCCGACGACTGGCTGAACGGCAACGAGACCGACGAGAGCGCCCACAAAGGCCGTTCGTGGCTGAACCAGCCGGCCACCGACCGCCAGCTCGCACACCTGCCGCCGGAGTATCGCCAGGACTTCGGTCTCAGCCGCTATCAGGCCTCGGCTCTGCTGACCTTCAGCTTCAACCGCTCCGCCATCCGCGCCCTGGTGCTGGGGGCGGAGGCGCATGCGCGGGCCGCGTGAGAGGGGGAGCACATGATCGACCCTACCGAACAGGAATTGGCCGCCTTCCGCGCAACCATCAAACCCGTGGCCGAGGTTCTGGAGTGGATCGGATGGGCCACCCGCCTTGCCGATATCATAATGCGGCGGAGCCGCAACCAAAAAGATTCGTATTACTGATCTCAATAATCTTCGCCGCGCGCGAAGATTATTGAGATCAGTAATACGGAGCCCCAGGTGCTTGCCCTGATCGAGGTCACGGTGACCGCCTACCAGGAGGCGCTGATCTCCATGCCGAAGGACCCCGGGCCGGAGGTCCCGTTCTGATGCTGGATTACAACCATAAGGCAACCGTCGCCGACCGGGTCAATGCCGCCATCGACACGGCCTTGGTCGCAACTGACCAGGCGACCCCCGCCCGCGCATACCTCGGCGGCTCGCGTCTCGGTGTCGCCTGCGAACGCGCGTTGCAGTTCGAGTATGCCGGCGCGCCGATGGACGAGGGACGCGGGTTCGCGGGCCGGACCTTGCGCATCTTTGCCATCGGCCACGCCCTGGAGGACCTTGCCGTCGCTTGGCTCAAGGCCGCCGGGTTTGATCTTTACACCCGCAAGGGCAACCGTCCGGACGGCGAGCAGTTCGGCTTCTCGGTCGCCGGAGGACGCATCCGCGGCCACGTGGACGGCATCATCGCCGGTGGGCCCGACCTTGGTGGTTTCCCGGCCCCGTATTACTGATCTCAGGAATCTTCGCGGCACGCGAAGATTCCTGAGATCAGTAATACAAATCTTTTTGGTTGCGGCTCCGCCGCGTTATGGGAATGCAAGACCATGAACGCCCGCAATTGGAAGGCGACCGCCGACAAGGGCGTGGTCGTGACCAAGCCGGTCTACGCCGCTCAGATCGCCGTCTACCAGGCCTACAGGGGTTCGACGGCCGCCCCCATAACGCCTGGGTCGAGACCAACGACACCCTCAGGGACAAGGTACTCACGTTCGCCGCCTGGGCGGCGCGCGAGGGCGCCGCGTTCTACGTCGTCCCCGGCACCGTCGCCGGGCACGGCCAGGCCAAGGCCACCGACCTGCGCCAGATGCAGACGGTGCTGGTGGACATCGATGTCGGCGATATCCAGGCCAAGCTCAATCACCTGATTCATTACCTGGGCGAGCCCACCCTCCTGGTGGCCAGCGGCGGCCGCACCGCCGAGGGTCAGGACAAGCTGCACGTCTGGTGGCGTCTGACCGAGCCGGCCGAGGGTGAGGACATCGCCCTGGTATGCCTGCTGCGCGGCGACATCGCCGTCAAGGTCGGTGGCGACGTGCATTTCCGCTCCGGCCATCAGCCGATCCGCGTTGCCGGTTCGGTCTATCACAAGCATGGTCACCGGCGCCTGGTCGCCATCCGCGCCCACAATCCGCATGTCGAGGTCGACCTGCGCGACTTCGCCGAGGCGGTCGATGCCATGCCGCCGCTTGGTGGTGTTGGCGCGGAGCCAGCCCCGACTTTCATCAGGCCCGGTATCGACGCCGTCCTGGTCACCCCGGTCCGCGACGGCGGCCAGGACGACTGGACCCGCTTCCAGGGCGCCAGCGCCGCCATCGGCCACTACGTCCGTATGGCCCACGACGGCCGTCTGACCCGCGACGAAGCCTGGGAGGCCATCTGCCAGTACAACGCTGCCATGCTGCGCCCGGCTTGGCCGCTGGAGCGTCTCGCCGCCGAGGCGCAACGCTTGTGGCAGGTGCACGAGGAGCGCAACGGTCCCGGTCTCGAGCGACTGCCGGCCACCCCACCGGCCACCTTGCCGGTGTTCACCCTGGGCGCCCTGCTCGACGACACCAGCCCGATGCCGGACGACATCATTGCCCCCCGTTTGCTGACTCCGGGCGGCATGCTGGTGCTGGGCGGCGCCCCCAAGGTGGGCAAGAGCGACTTCGTCATCAGCCTGCTGGTCCACATGGCCGCCGGCATCCCCTTCCTCGGGTTCGCTCCCCGCCGCCCCCTGCGGGTGTTCTATCTCCAGGCCGAGATCCAGTACCACTACCTCCGCGAGCGCCTCCAACGCATCCACATCGCCCCCGCCGTCCTGGCTGCCGCCCGCGGCAACCTCGTCGCCACGCCGAAGATGCGGGTGCTCCTGGATGACAACGGCCTGGCACTGGCCCCAACGCGGCGGAGCCGCAACCAAAAAGATTCGTATTACTGACCCGAAAATTCTTCGCGCGCCGCGAAGATTTTTCGGGTCAGTAATACGGTGGCAGCGCGCGGCGCGTTCCCGATCGAGCCGCCCGACCTCATCTGTCTCGACCCCATCCGCAACCTGTTCGACGGTGGCCCAAGCGGCGACAGCGAGAACGACAACGCCGCCATGCTGTTCTTCCTGCAGGAGAGGGTCGAGGCCCTGCGCGATGCCGTCGCCCCCGACGCCGGTCTGATCCTCTGCCACCACACCAGGAAGATCACCAAGAAGCAGCTCACCGAGGACCCGTTCATGGCGCTGTCTGGCGCCAGCGCGCTCCGCAGCTTCTACACCTCCGGTATCGTCATGATGCGTCCCGAGGAAGATCGGCCCGAGCGCGTCCTGCACTTCGAACTGCGCAACGGCCCGGCCATCGAGCCTCGCCTCATCGAGCCTCCTCGACGCCGGGAATGGAATCGCTCATCTCGCCGGCCGGCCAAACCACCGCCTATTAGTTGAATTTCCTTCTTGGCGTGCCGGTTTGTAACCGGTTGGTGGCCTTCCCAGAT
>JAMOBE010000153.1:0-5592 GCA_039908285.1 Alphaproteobacteria bacterium | reverse complement strand
GGCACGGCAACGTCAAGGGCCGATTTCTCCTTGGCCAGAGTGGCAACTTCCGTTTTCAATGCGGCCAGTTGTTCGTTCATGTTCTTTATGTCGCCGTCGAGCCCCTGCCTCGTCGCGGTGAGAGTGGATATGGTTGGCGCGAGGGTGCCGTGCTGGGTTTCCAGCTTCTCGATGTCCTTTTCCAGTCTGTTCCTGTCAGAGATCAAGGTGATGAGGCGACTTTCAAGGCCATCCACCTCGTCGCGCAAAGCCGCCACGCGCCCATCCAGATCGGATTTCTCCTTTGTCCCCTGATCGACGTGTGATTTCAGCGTCTTCACCTCATCGCGAAGGGACGTGACCTCACGCCGGTTCTTGTCGGCTTCATCACGTGCGGCCTGCGCAGCGGACCGTTCTCTGCTGGCGGTGTCGATCACCTTGTCCCGCTCGACGCCAGCCTTTTCCAGATCGGCCCGAGCGACCTTCAACGCTGCCGTCACCTCGGCAAGGGTACGCCGAGCCGCATCCTCTTCACCGGCAAGCCGCGCCGTGGCGTCCATCATGGCACCGCGCGTCTTCTCCAGGTGTTCAACCTCCTGGCTTAGAATTTCATGACGGGTCTGCCAGGCCATCCGTTCCTGGATCTCGCCAACGGTGAGACTGGCCTGGCTGAGCCAGGCGGTCACGGCAAGACCGGTCAAGATGGCGATGACCGGCATCTCAAGCCGCCGCTTCGGGGCGGAAACGGATGGTGAAGAACCTGCCGAGGTGGACAGATCTCCGGAAGTGGCCGGGGTCTCATTCGGCCAGGAGGGATTTGATTCTTGCGATACACCCATTCATGTCTTCCCGCAACTGATAGACCCAGAATCGGACGACTTCCCAGCCGAGCCCCCGGATCTGGTGGTCCCGCCAGATGTCGCTCGACTTGCGCAGACCGTCGGCATCCCGGTGGAAGGCATCACCATCCACTTCCACATCGAGCTTCCGATTGCCCTGGATTATCGCCAGATCAAGCCGGCGTCCCGCAAGCGGAAACTGTGGAATGGCTTCGATTTCTGCATCCCGTAGAGCCATGAACAGCTTTTCTTCCCAAGGTGACTCGAATGACTGGGGTATGCAAGCCTCCTGACCGGCACGATCCATCGCCCGCAGCAGCGCGACGACATGGGGCACACCACAGTCGGCAGCGAAACGGCGGTTGCCGAAGACGTGGCAGACGGCACGGGCACGGCTCACCGCCACGTTGAGCAGGTTTCCGCTCTCCCGCAAGTAAGCCAGACTGCCTTCGGGCATGCCGGGACCGAGGCAGGGACTGAAAAGGATGACGTCGCGTGCATCGCCCTGGAAGCGGTGAGCGGTAAAGGCAGAAAGATTGGCTCGGTTGATGATGTCGGCCGGGATGGTGTCGGCGATGGCATCGGTCAGTCGCTTGGCTTGCTCGCGGAAAGGCGTGACAACACCGACGGTGCCGCCGTAGCCTTGATCGATCAACAGGTGCCGCAGGTGTTCGATGACGACCTTCGCTTCATCCGGAGCGTAACAACCGCTGGTCGCGGACAGGATCGGCCCGATGATGTCGGTCCAGTGCAATCCAGTTCGTTGTCCCGGAGGCGGCCGCAGGCCGGCCGTGGGCGTGAGGACGCGAAGCTGACGCCCATAGAAGGCCTCGCTGATATAGCCGGCGATGGCTTCATGGCAGCGGTAGTGATCCCGGAGCAGATGCCGGCGGGCCCCAGGTGCCGACGCCGCCACGTCGAACAGGGAACTGGCCGTATGAAGGAAGCGGCCCAGGCCTTCGATCCTGTCCATCAGGCCCAGGCCCTTGACCGTTTCATATTCCCACGCCGGGGCAAGGCTCGAGACATGGCGGAGCTGGGCCGGATCCCCGACAATCACCGCCCGCCGGGCGCGCGCCAGCAATGGCAGGGCGGAAGCGATATCGCATTGGCTGGCCTCGTCGATGACGACGTAGTCGAACAGTCCTGCGCGTAGCGGCAGCCGTCCGCCTATGGACAGATTGGTCGTTGCCCAGAGAGGAAAGTGACGCAGAATAAGGGCAGCATGCTTGGCCCAGCCTTCACCCTTGCCGCTCTCCCCCGCCTGTGCCGACAGCTTCAGGGCGCCGCGGGCCGTCGTGAGGACATGGCGTGCCTCGTCGCCGATATCATGCCAGGCTTTGATCAGTTGATTGGTCAAACGTCGACCCTGGTCACGCAACTGCCGGCTGAGAGAAACAACCCGTTCGGCCAGAATATCGCGATCCTCCACTGCCTCCAGCGCTTGGCGAAGCGTTGCCTGTCGGACCACCACGTCCTTGAAAGCGATGGCGGCGGCATGGAGCCTCTCCAACCGTGCAACCGTGTCCGGCCCAGGTTCCGGCCAGCCGAGATCAGTCCAGGGAAGGGCCAACTGCCGAATTCTGTTCAGCCGCGCCTGCTCCTGGCGGCGAAAAAGCAGCCGGTTGATCAGAGGTACGGCGGCTACCAGGCGTTGCGCCATTCCAGGAGTGGGCCATGCCGGGAGGGGCTCGGTGTGCTTCGATATCCAAGTCACCGCTTTTGACCCAATAATCGCCGCAAGACGATTACGTTCGGCTTCGGCCTCGCCAAATGCCTCGGCCAGACCGTCAATTTCCGCAATGCGATCCGACAGAGTCTGCCTTTCGCGATCCAGGCCGCTCGCCGCATCCCGATCGCGATTCAGGGTTGCCGTGCCACCCGGAATCGGCGGTCGCGCCAAAAAGGAATCCACCGCGTGGTCAAAACGAAACGAGCTGCCCTCGCCCCACGGCCGACTGATGCGCGTCAACAAAGCGTGGTCGGATGAGATGCTGTTCAGTCGCTCCTCGACGGCATCAAGCGCCTTGTGATTGCGGCTGGCCAACAGGACGCTGCGGCCATGAAAGGCGGCATTGACCAGTAGCGCGGCCACGACCTGCGACTTGCCCGTCCCCGGCGGCCCGGTTATCACCGTCAGAGGCCGGTTCATCGCATCGCGCACGGCCGCAATCTGGTCCTCACCCAACTCCAACGGCTCGATCACCGCCAACGGTTCTTCCGGCTGAATTTCGTCACCCGTCCCTTCGGTTCGGCCGAGCAGCACCGCCACCAGGGCAGTCTCGGCAAACTCGACCAACGGCCATGCCGCCATCTGCCGCAGTTCCCGTAGTGCGGTCTTGGCGTAGCGTCCCGTTTCACCCAAAAAAAGCGCGGCGACATTGTATAGGCCTGCCGGTGCCTCAGGATCGACGGCACGGCTGGTCACCACGGGCTGCAGGGGTTCTCGCAAAAGCCGTGACATCATGGTCGAGATGGCATCGGCAAGCGCCCGAAGGTCCAGACCAATGTTATCTGCTCGATCTTCTACATCAGCCGCTTCCTGCGCTGTCATCGTGCCGCCAACGCCAAGCCAATCAAGAAACGCTGATACGTCTCTGCCCCCTTTGCGTTGACCGACCAACCAGTGGGCATTGAATTGAGGCTCTTTCGTCGAGAAGGACAGCTTGAGTTGCTGTTCTGCAATGGACCAATCCACGGCAAACACGGTGACAGGACGGATGAACGCGCCGCCGGAGCGAGGGCGGACCAGATCGATGGGATAGCCTACGTAAAGGGATTCGTTGATGCGTCGGGATAGTGCGTCACGCATGGCAGGCGGGACCAAAGGCAAATCAATCACGAGCCGCACTTCTTCACGCAAAGTTGGCCACCATTGTTCCTGCAATGAAAGTGGCAGCACCTGCGTACCAAGGCGGTCGATATCGAAAACAAGTTCTGCCTTTTCTTCGGTTGCCAGGCACTGAGCGTAATAAGGAATAAGAGCTGGAATCTGCTCAAGACCGTTTACCGGGTGGCCACGGCCGATGTCGGCTTTCGTCCAACCTTCTGCGCGCCCTCGGCGTTGCACTGCTGTGGGTACGGCTGAAACAGAGGTGCCACCGCCTCTGGTATTGGAGACTGATGGAATGACAGGGTGCACGGCAATATCATTGACAGGCTGGTGCGATTGTCGAAGGGATGGCTGGGTGGGAAAGACACGATGCACAGGGTGCTGTTTACTGATCCCGTCTTTCGGCTTCAAGAACTCCCAGCGGCGGGCAGAGCCGAAGCGTACTACTTTTCTGCACTCCAGATCGCTCATAACCTGAGCAATTTTGTCGACATCGCTCGTCGCAGGCAGAAGTCTCGCAATCTCGTCCGTAGTCAGACCTTCCGGATGACGCGCAACCAACTCGACAATTGAGGTTTCAAGTTTCATCTTATCTTCAGCTTACTTGGTCGCTCCACTAACCCGCATTTCTCACCGGGACGCCGATGACGACGGGGCGTTTTGTAGCACTCTCTCCGTATCACGTCCATAAACCTTTGGCTGCATGACTGATCTCAGGAATCTTCGCGGACCGCGAAGATTCCTGAGATCAGTCATGCCGATGGTGGAGGCCGCAGACTTGCGGGAAGGCGACGATCCTCCCACCGTCAGATGGAGATTGGATCGGTCGGGGTTCCGGAGTATCTTTGCCCAGGGATAGGTGGGTAAGAAACCAGAGGTAATGGCTCAGATAAGAAGAAAGTGTCCGGTGCAGATGGGCCTCGCTCAGCACGATCAAATGATCCAGGCAGTCCCTCCGGATCGAGCCGATCACGCGCTCGACAAAGGGATTCTGCCATGGGCTGCGAGGTGCTGTGATGACCTGTCCCTCCTCAATTCGGTTCTTCGACGTTTCAGGTGGAAACGAGTGCCGAGATTCGGACTCATGTGCACGGGGGCGGAGGAGTTCCCGCCACAATCGGCCACCACGCGTTGGACGGTGGGGTCTGAAACCCTCCACCCGATTCCACTGCAAACGTCGAGGAGGCCCCTTCAACGAGTCGCGATGACCCGACAGGGAGCCCCTCCCGGCATCGTGGGGCACTTGAGAGGGCGAGCCTATCGCGGCGTGGCGTCTGCTTCCGCAACGAGTCTCAAGGTCGGGGGACCGGTCGGGTGGTAGGGGACACCCTGCTTCGCGAGTTGCCCACAGTCGGTGCTTATCTCCCGCGCTTGCTGACAGCCAATGCTTGGGTGGGTTGGGGCTTATCCCCGCACCCCGCCCACAGAATGCCCCGTGCTGCCCCTGGGAGACTCGCCGGTGCGATTATTTGCGTTTGCCGGGAGTTGGGGCGGCGACACACAGCAAAAGCCCCCACGGGCCCTCTCCGAGTCAACGCGTGGCATGTCCGCGTCGTGCGATCAGCGACTTGAAACGCTCAAGCCGCTGCTCGGCGGTCATTGCTTCATATTCGGGGGATCGCGGAAGAGCCGTCGCCAATCCCAGATGGTACTGGTCCAGATCGTCAAGCGGCTGGCCGGCCGCTCGTTTTGCCAGGGCTGCCCAGCAGCGGGCACGTTCCTCGCTGGTCAACGCGCGCCGTCTTGCCCCGACAAGGTCCTCGATCTTGCCAACGCGGCGTTCGATGTTCGTTGTCATTTGCGGTACCTCTGTTCAAGCGCGGCAATGCGCCGCTCCAGTTCCTCGGTCTCAAGTGCCTTGCGGCGGGTTTCCAGGACAGCCGCCACGGTACCGGCTTCTTCGGGTGTCAACTCCCCCGCAGCCATCGCGGCGACGACGGC
>JAMOBE010000024.1:0-45736 GCA_039908285.1 Alphaproteobacteria bacterium | reverse complement strand
CGTCACGCTCACTCGCGGTCTGAGACCATGGGGGGGTCGAGGTCGGCCAACCCGGACGGCATGCTCGGGGCGCGCCGTCCGGGGCTAATTCTTACAGGATTTGCGATACACAAGGGGGGCGCGAAGCTCCCGACATGGTGCCGGTTGCCCCACCCCCTCACCCCGGCCCTCTCCCCCTTGAGGGGGAGAGGGAGTAGGTTGCTGAAAGTGCCCTCAAGTCCATACCGCAACACTCCGAAGGTTTTCGCATGATGATCGACACGCCTCCCGTCTCCTCGTTCGTTCCGCCCCGCCGCGTTCTGCTGGGGCCTGGTCCGTCCGACGTGCATCCGCGGGTGCTGGCGGCCATGGGCCGGCCCACCATCGGCCATCTGGATCCGGCCTTCGTCACCATGATGGACGAGGTCAAGGCACTGCTGCGCTATGCCTTCCAGACCACCAACGAACTGACTTTGCCGGTGTCCGGCCCGGGCTCGGCGGGGATGGAGACCTGCTTCGTCAACCTGATCGAGCCGGGCGACCGGGTGGTGGTGTGCATCAACGGCGTGTTCGGCGGCCGGATGAAGGAGAACGTGGAGCGCTGTGGCGCCACCGCCATCGTGGTGGAGAACGCCTGGGGCGAGCCCGTGTCGCCCGCCGCGGTGGAGGCCGCCCTGTCGGCCAATCCGGGAGTGAAGGCCGTCGCCTTCGTCCATGCCGAGACCTCGACCGGAGTGCGCTCGGACGCGGCCGAGTTGTGCGCCATCGCCCGCCGCCATGGGGCGCTGTCCATCGTCGACGTGGTGACGGCTCTCGGGGGCATCCCGGTGCTGGTGGACGAGTGGGGCGCCGACGCGGTCTATGGCGGCTCGCAGAAGTGCCTGTCGTGCACGCCGGGCCTGTCCCCCGTCACCTTCGGCCCCCGCGCCGTGGCGGCGCTCTCGGCCCGCCGGGGCCGGGGACAGAGCTGGTTCATGGATCTGACCCTGGTCATGGGCTACTGGGGCGGCGGCAAGCGCACCTATCACCACACGGCGCCGGTCAACGCCCTCTATGGCCTGCACGAGTCCCTCGCCATGCTGCGGGAGGAGGGGCTGGAGGCGGCGTGGTCGCGCCATGCCGCCAATCACCAGGCGCTGCGGACAGGCCTCGAGGCCATGGGCCTGCGCTTCCTGGTGGCCGAGCCCTGGCGGCTGCCGCAACTCAATGCGGTGGTGGTGCCGGAGGGTGTGGACGAGGCGGCGGTACGGGGGCGCCTCCTGAACGATTTCGGGATCGAGATCGGGGCGGGACTTGGGAGTCTGGCTGGGCGCATCTGGCGGGTTGGCCTCATGGGGCAGAGTTCGACGCCGAAGAATGTGGAGACGGTGCTGGGGGCGTTGAAGGCGGTGATGGCGATGGCCTGAGAATAAGAAAGAAAGGAAGAACGTGAGGGGCCAGTCGGCCCCTCACACTCCCCATTACTTTGGTAATTTATGAAATTTCACGAGACGATATGAGTTTCTCGACAAGGAATGGGGAGCGCGAGGGGCCGACTGGCCCCTCGCATTCTTTCTTCTATTTTCTCTTGGGCTCCGCCGCGATATCCACCGCAACCGCCTGCAGCAGCAGTTGAAACCCCAGAATCAACGGCAACACCACCAGCATCACCGTACCCACCGGCCGCACCACCCCCGTGCGCACCGAATCGATCCACTCCCAGGCCCCGAACAGAATGCCGAACAGCGTCAGCGGCAGCCCCACCGCCAGATACAGCGATCCGACGTTGAAGTCATAAACGAAATATTTGAGAACGATCCGCCGCAACAGCCCCCGCAGCAGCCGGGGCGGAAAGTCCAGCAGCACGCGGGGGATGCTGAGGGAACTCGTCTCGTCGCCATAGCGGGCCGGCATCGGCACGTCGGTCAGCACGGCCCCCACCACGTTGAGACGAATCAGCAGGTCGGACTCGAAGAAAAAGCGTTTCGCCACCCGGTCCAGGTCCAGATCCTCCAGCGCGCGGCGATGGATCGCCGTATACCCATTGGTCGGGTCCATCATGCTCCAATACCCCGACGCCGCCTTGACCAGGAACGACAGCATGCTGTTGCCGAACAGCCGCATGGGCGGCATGGCGCGCAGGGCGTGGAAGTCGCGGAAGCGGTTGCCCTTGGCGTAGTCGGCCCGTCCCTCCATGAGAGGGGCGACGAAGCGGCCAATCAGGGCCGGGTCCATCTGGCCGTCGCCGTCCATCTTGACCATCACGTCGCAGCCCAGCTCCATGGCCCGACGATAGCCGCTGACCATGGCCCCGCCGACCCCCTGGTTGACCGCATGGCGAACCACCGTCACCCGGGGATCGCCCGAGGCCTCCGCCACCTCACCCGACCGCTCGGGACATAGATCGTCGACGACGACGATATGCCCGACCTCGGGCGGAATGCCGGCGATGACCCCGGCCAGGTGCGCACGCACGCGGTAACAGGGTATGACGACCGCGACCTTCGCGGCGGAGAAAACGTCGGACACGGCGAGCCTCCTCGTTTCCTGCGGCAAAACTTCCGGAATTCCCGGGATACCCCTTATCGTTTGCCGAAGGAATTGATAAATTACGTAAACTGCCGCCCACTCGTCGAGAGGACACGTCATGAAGATCACCCTCGCCAAGCCCGCCCTTCCCAGCGAAGGCGCCGTCATCGTCGGCGTGCTGGAAGGCCGCACGCTCACCGCCTCGGCCGCCGATCTCGATGCCAGGGCGGACGGAGCGCTGACCCGCGCCATGGCGGCGAGCCGCTTCGAGGGCAAGAAGGAACAGACGCTCCAGATTCTCAGCCCCCACGGCCTCGAAGCCACCCGGGTGCTGCTGGTCGGACTCGGCAAGGCCGCCGACATCGACGCGCTGGTCATGCAGGGCTTCGGCGGCACCGTGGTGGCGCAGCTTTCCGGCTCGGGCGAGACGACGGCCGCCATCCTGGTGGACCCCATCGAGGGAAGCCCCCTCGGGGCTGGCGACATGGCCGCCAACGTCGCCTATGGGGCGCGGCTGCGCTCCTACCGCTTCGACAAGTACCGCACCAAGGAGAAGTCCGAGGACAAGCCCAGCCTGAAAAAGGTCATCGTCCACGTCGCCGAGCAGGCGGCGGCGCGGCGGACCCACGAGCCCCTGGAGAAGGTGGCGGAGGCCATCACCTTCACCCGCGACCTGGTGAGCGAGCCCGCCAACGTCATCTACCCCGAGTCGTTCGCCGCCGCGACCAAGACGCTCGCCGATCTCGGCGTCGAGGTGGAGGTGCTGGGCGAAAAGCAGATGCGCAAGCTCGGCATGGGCGCGCTGCTCGGGGTGGGCCAGGGCTCGGACCGGGAGTCGCAACTGGTGGTGATGCGCTGGAACGGGACCGGGACCAAAAAGTCCCAGCCGGTGGCCTTCGTCGGCAAGGGCGTCACCTTCGACAGCGGCGGCATCAGCCTGAAGCCCGGTCCCGGCATGGAGGACATGAAGTGGGACATGGGCGGGGCCGCCGTGGTGACCGGCCTCATGCGGGCGCTGGCCGCGCGCAAGGCCCGGGTCAACGCCGTCGGCGTGGTGGGCCTGGTGGAGAACATGCCCTCGGGTGCCGCTCAGCGACCGGGGGACATCGTCACCTCCATGTCCGGCCAGACCATCGAGGTCCTCAACACCGACGCCGAGGGCCGGTTGGTGCTGGCGGATGCCCTGTGGTACACCCATACCCAGTTCAGGCCGCGCTTCATGGTCGACCTGGCGACTTTGACCGGGGCGATCCTCATTTCGCTCGGGACCAGCCACGCCGGCCTGTTTGCCAACGACGACACCCTGGCCGAGCGGCTGCAGGGCGCCGGCAAGGCGGTGGGAGAGAAGCTCTGGCGCCTGCCCATGGGCGAGGAGTACGACAAGCAGCTCAAGTCCGACGCCGCCGACATGAAAAATATCGGCGGTCGCGAGGCCGGCAGCATCACCGCCGCCCAGTTCCTGAAGCGCTTCGTCGCCGACACCCCGTGGGCGCACCTGGACATCGCCGGAGTCACCTGGTCGAAGAAGGACACCGCCGTCGTGCCCAAGGGCAGCACCGCCTTCGGCCTGCGGCTGCTGGATCGCCTGATCGCCGACCACTACGAAGAGTGAAAACAGCGGATGCGCATCGAGTTCGCCTCACCCGGAGCGGTTTCCTCGGGCGCCTGCGTCGTCGGCGTCGTGGCCGGGCGGAGGCTGTGTCCGACGGCCGAGGAGCTGGACGGACGGGAGGTGCTGACCCGGGCCATGGCCGCCTCGCCCCGCTTCACCGGGGCCGAGGCTCAGACCCTGACGGTGATGGCGCCCGAGGGGCTGGCGTGCTCGCGGGTGGTCCTGGTGGGACTCGGGGCGGTGGAGGACATGGACGGGCGGCGCGCCCGCACCCTGGGCGGCACCATCGCTGCCCTGCTGTCCACCTCGGGCGAGACCCATGCCGACGTGGCCCTCGACCTGGACGACGGGCGGACCATGGCGACGGGGACCGACCTGCTGGCCGAACTGGCCCTCGGCCTGCGGCTGCGCGCCCACCGCACCCTGTCGGGCTACCGCACCCGACACGATCCCGACGAGGACACCACGCCCACCCTGACCACGGTCACCATCCGCACCGACCATCCCGAAGCGCTGCACCTGGTGTGGCAGAAGCTCGCCCCGGTGGCCGAGGGCGTGATTCTGGCCCGCGAACTGACCGCCGAGCCCGCCAACCACCTGACCCCTGAGTCCTTCATCACCCGCATCCGCGCCATGTCCGATCTCGGCCTCACCCTCGAGGTGCTGGACGAGAATGCCCTGGCCCGTCAGGGACTGGGGCTGCTGCTGGCGGTCGGACAGGGCAGCCGGCATCGGCCGCGGCTCGCGGTGGTGCGCTGGCAGGGCGCCGAGGACCCCGACGAGCCGCCGGTGGTGCTGATCGGCAAGGGCATCACCTTCGACACCGGCGGGCTCTCGCTGAAGCACGGCGAGTCGGTGCACGAGATGAAGGGCGACATGGCCGGCGCGGCGACGGCCCTCGGCGTGCTGCGGGGCCTGGCCGGGCGGGGCGCCAACGTCAATGCCGCCGCCGTCCTGCCGCTGGCCGAGAACATGCCGGACGGCGGAGCCACCCGGCCGGGCGACGTGGTGCGCTCCTACGCCGGACTGACCGTCGAGATCGTCGATACCGACGCCGAGGGCCGGCTGATCCTGGCCGACGCCCTGGCCTATGCCCGGAAGACCCTGCGGCCGCGGGTGATGATCGACCTCGCCACCCTGACCGGCGCCATCATCACCACCCTCGGCCGCCACCACGCCGGCCTGTTCAGCCCCGACGACGCCCTGGCGGCGCGGCTGGTGGCCCTCGGCACCGAGGTGGGCGAGCGGCTGTGGCGCATGCCCCTCCTCGGCCCGGAGGTGGACGAGGACATGCGGTCCGACATCGCCGACCTGAAGAACGCGAGCCACGAACGACTGGTCCCCGACGCCCTCGACGCCGCCCGCTTCCTCCAGCGCTTCGTCGAACCGGGCGACGACACGGCCGGCGCCCCCACCCCGCCCTGGGTGCACCTGGACGTGGCCGGCGTCACCGAAAACGACGAGGACACACCCCTCGCCCCCAAGGGACCGACCGGTTTCGGCGTCCTGCTGCTGGACCGCCTCATCGGCCGCTATTACGAGGGTGGGTAAACGGGGGGCGAAGTTTCTGCGGCAGACGGGGTTTTGAGGAGGGACAGTGATCGAATCGTGTCACTCCGCGGCGGCCAGGCGGAGAAGGGGCTCCGTCCTGGCCAGTTCGGCCTCCATGGTCGGCAGGATGTCGGCCTCGGAGTCCACCAGCGTGTAGAGGGACGCGGTCTCGGGTGTGGCGAAGCCGCCGCCGATGATGCCGTCGGCCAGGGCCCGCCACGGCGTGAAGAAGCCACCGGTGTTGAGAAGAATCAGCGGCTGACGCAAAAGGCCGAGCTGCTTCTGGGTGATGACCTCGAAGGTCTCGTCCATGGTGCCGAAGCCTCCGGGCAGGACGCAGAAGGCGTCGGCCCGATCCATCATCATCCGCTTGCGGGTCTCCATGCTGCGGACGATGATCATCTCGGTGATCTCGTGGTAGGCGGCCTCCATCCGCATCAGGAAGTCGGGAATGATCCCGATGACCCTGCCGCCGGAGGTCAGCGCCGCCTCGGCGACCGCCCCCATGATGCCAAGCCGTCCGCCGCCGTAGATCAGGTCGATCCCCCGTTCGGCAAGACTCCGGCCGAGATTGGTCGCGGCGGCGACATGGCGCGGGTCGGCGCCGGTGGAGTGGCCGCAGAACACGCAGACCGAACGTGGTGTCGACATCGTAACTCTCCGTCCTGGACAGGCTTTCGGAGAGCATACCGTGGACTTGGCTAAGGAATTCTGAACGGGGGGTCTTTCTACCACGCGAAGGCCGGAATCGCGGCGACCGGAGACAGGTTGAAGCGGCTGAGGAGTGAGGCGACCCGGTGCGGATCGGCCGACTCGCCATAGGTTACCCCAAGCTCGCTGGCGTGCAGTCCCCCGGTCACCAGGATGGAGTCGAGGCCGGCTTTGGTCGCTCCGGCGATGTCGGTCTCGATGGCGTCGCCGACGACGGCCACCCGGCGGTGATCGGCGATCCCCAGGAGGTCCAGGCACAGGGCGTAGATGGCCGGATCGGGCTTGCCGCGATAGCTCACCCGCCCCCCCAGCGTCTCGTAGCGGGCCGCCAGGGCGCCGGCGCACACCACCGGCCGGCCCTCGCGGATGACCATGTGGTCGGGGTTGGCGCACACCATGGGCATCCCGCGGCCGGCAAAGAGTCGCAACCTGTCCTCGTAGTCGGCGACGGTTTCCTCGAATTCCCACGGTCCGGTGTTGAGCACGAAGTCGGCGTCGGCCGGATCCGCCACCAGATCCAGATCCAGTCCCTCGAAGATGTTGCGATCCCGCTCCGGCCCCAGGTGATGGCAGCGTCGGCCGAGCGCCGCATAGAAGGGATCGCGGCGGACCTCCAGTTCATGGCGCACCGCCTCGCCGGAGGACACCACCTCGCCGTAGAGGTCGCGGGGGATGCCCATGCGCTCCATGCCGGCGATCAGGGCGTGGGCGCGGCGCGGGGCGTTGGACAGCAGCACCGTGGCCTTGCCGGCCCGCCGCAACTCGGCGAGCGTCGCCGCAGCCCATGGATAGGCGGTGTTGCCATCGTGAATCACGCCCCACAGATCGAGGATGAAGCCGTCGTAGCGGTCGGCCAGGCCGGCCAGACCAGGCAGCATGGTGGTGGAGAGGGGCGTGGTCGTGGTCATCCGCGTCATGTCCTGCAAGTGTTCTCTCAGCGATGGTCGGCGCCGACGGCATCCACCATGCTGGTGAATCCATCCGCCCGCAGGGCCGCCGCCAGGTCGCGCCGCACCCGCCGGACCAGCCTCGGTCCCTCGTAGATCATGGCGGTATAGAGCTGCACCAGCGAGGCGCCGGCCCGGATCTTGGCATAGGCCTGGGCCCCCGTCGCCACGCCGCCGACGCCGATCAGCGGGATCCGGCCGCCGGTCAGGGCGTACATGTCCCGCAGCACCTCGGTGGAGGGGGCGAACAGCGGCTGTCCGCTCAGGCCTCCGCCCTCGCCGCGGTGGGGCGAGCGCAGGCTCTCGGGGCGGGCGAGGGTGGTGTTGCCGACGATCAGGCCGTCCAGGTCACCGGCCAGCGCCACCTCGGCGATGTCGCGGCGGTCCTCCGGGGTCAGGTCGGGAGCGATCTTGAGCAGCAGCGGCGGCGCCCTCTCCCCCCTTCCCTCCCCCATCGTCCGCCGCAGCGCCGCCCGCGCCCGGCCCACCAGGGCGCCAAGCTGGTCGCGACCCTGGAGGGCGCGCAGGCCGGGCGTGTTGGGAGAGGAGACGTTGATCACCAGGTAGTCGGCGAGGGGCGCCAGGGCCGCGATACCGCGTTCATAGTCGTCGGCGGCGTCTTCGGTATCCTTGTTCTTGCCCAGGTTGGCCCCGACGATGCCCTCGCCGCGCCGCCTTGTCTTGAGCCGCGCCGCCACCGCCTCCAGGCCGTCGTTGTTGAAGCCCATGCGGTTGATCACCGCGCCGTCCTCGGGCAGGCGGAACAGCCGGGGCTGCGGGTTGCCGGGCTGAGGCCGAGGCGTCACCGACCCCACCTCGACGAAGCCGAAGCCGAGCCGAAGGAGGGCGTCCGGCGCCTCGGCGTTCTTGTCGAACCCGGCCGCCAGTCCCACCGGGTTGGGAAAGCCCATGCCCCACAGGCTGATGCCCAGGACGATCTCGTCGGCTGACGGATGTGGCCAGGAGGCCAGGGCCAGTTCGGCAACGCCAGAGCGGAGAGCGGCGATGGCCACGCGGTGCGCCGTCTCGGGCTCCAGCAGCCGGAGCATGCGCCCACCAAGACGTCCTCGCAGATAGGTCAAGTCGACTCCGATCATGACCCCATCCTACCGTCGGCGCGGCAGTCCCGTCCAGTGTGCCGGGTGCTCCTGTTTCGCGCCGCGCGCCACCGCCTGGCGGGCAAGCTGGACCACGCGGCGGGCATTGTCCGGCCAGGTGAGGCCGCGGCGCTCGATGGTGGCGCGGGCACGGGTGGCGAGATGGTCGCGCAGGGTCCGGTCCGAGCACATCCTCAGGATGGCCGCCGTCATCGTCTCGGGGCGGGCCGGGTCGAACAGCAGGGCGTTGTCGCCGTCCGTCAGGATTTCGCGGATGTTGGCGGTGTCGGGAGCCACCACCGGCCGTCCCACCGCCATGTACTCGAACAGCTTGAGGGGCGAGGCATAGGGGGTGACTCCAGGCTGGAGGGCGATGTCGAAAGCGGCGATGTGAACCGGCACCCATTCCGGCCCAACGATGCCGGTGACGGTGAGGCGGTGGGCGACGCCCAGCCGCCGGGCGCGGGCCTCCAGGTCGCCGCGGGCCGGGCCGTCGCCCACCACCAGCAGATGAAGGTCGAGGGCCTCGCCGGACTGGGCCAATAGGTCAACCACCCGCTCCAGGCCATGCCAGTCCCGGACGAACCCGGTGAAGCCCAGCACCAGGCGCCGCCCGAGCCCCAGGCCGAGCCGCTCCCGGGCCGCCTCGCGGCTGGGCACGACGGCGTAGCGGGCGGGGTCGATGCCGTTCGGGATGACGACGATGCGGTCCTCCGCCACGCCGGCGTCCCGGACATGGCCGGCCAGGACGCCGGTCACCGGCAGCACCACGTCCGCTCCGCGCCAGATCGTGCGCTGGCACCAGGCGGCGAGCCCCGTCAGCGACAGGCCGCCATGGCGGGCCCGCTCCTCGCGGATCGGTGCGTTGACCTCCAGCAGCAGGGGCAGCCGGTGCAGGCGGCTGACCGCCACTCCCGCCAGCAGAAACAGGTTGTAGCGCTCGTAGATCACGTCCGGCCGGACCAGGAGACAGGCCCGTCGCAGCCGCAGGAACGCGATCATGTTGTAGGCGAGTTCCAGCACCTCGTAGACGGCGCGGGGAATCGTCCTTTTCAGGGCCGCCACCAGCCGGGACTCGCCCCCGAAGGCCATGGTGGAAAGGGGCGCCGGCCCCACCATCACCACCTGGTGCCCCTGTGCGGTCAGTGCCTCGATCAGCGCTGTCATGTGAACCCACTGCCCGTCGCGCGAGGCGATGCGGTGGTGAAACAGGATTTTCATGGGATCCGTCCGATGTCGATGGCGGACCCTCAGAATGCCCGAACCGGACGCGGCGGACAGGGATCATCGGGATACTCTCCATCCGAGAAACTCCCCCCGGATGGAGAGCGCCCGATATCTGGCCAGAGGCTGAAAATGTATTCGGAATCCGTACTCCCTCTCCCCCTCGAGGGGGAGAGGGCCGGGGTGAGGGGGTGGGGCAACCGGCACCATGTCGAGAGCTTCGGCACCCCCCTCACCCAACCCTCTCCCCCCTGGAGGGGGGGAGAGGGCTTTTTAGGTCATGCGGCCAATACATTTTCAGCCCCGCAGTGCACCCCCGGCGGAGAAGACCATGGCCATGTCCGACCTTCTGTTTCTCGTCCAGAGAATCCCCTACCCTCCCACCAAGGGCGAGAAGATCCGCCATTACCGGTTCCTCCGCCACCTGGCCGGGCGATTCCGGGTGCATCTCGGCTGCTTCGTCGACGATCCCCTGGACTGGGACGGCGTGGAGACGCTGCGCGCCCTGTGCGCCGATACCCACTTCGCGCCCCTCGACCGCCGCCGCGCCCGGGTGACCTGCCTGCGCGGACTGCTGACGGGAGCGCCGCTCACCACCACCTATTTCCAAAGCCGCCGGCTTCAGGCCTGGGTGGACCGGGTCCTGAGGGAGACGCGGCCGCAGGTGGCGGTGATGTGCTCGTCGATGATGGCCCGGTTCGTCCTCGGCCGCGTCCTCCGGCCGCCGCGCCTCGTCATGGACTTCTGCGACGTCGATGCCGAGAAATGGCGGGCCTATGCCGATTCCGCGCCCTGGCCGGCCAGCGCCGTCTACCGGCGGGAGGGGCGCCGCCTTCTGGACTTCGACCGGGGGGTTGCGCGGGCGGTGGAGGCGTCGGTGTTCGTCTCCGAGCCCGAGGCCGCCCTGTTCCGCCACCTGGCCCCGGAGAGCGCCGACCGGGTCACCGCCGTCGCCAACGGAGTCGACTTCGACTTCTTCTCCCCCGAGCGGGCCTATCCGGTGCCCGACGACGCGCCCCCCAGCGACGCCACCGGGCCGGCGTTCGTGTTCACCGGCACCATGGACTACCGGCCCAACGTGGAGGCCGTCGTCTGGTTCGCCCACGAGGTGATGCCATTGATTCGCCAGCGCGTGCCGGCCGCCCGCTTCGTCATCGTCGGCGCCAGTCCGGCACCGGCGGTGCGGGCGCTTGATCGCCTGCCGGGGGTCACGGTGACCGGCCGGGTGGCCGACGTGCGGCCGTATCTCGCCCATGCACAGGCGGCGGTCGCTCCCCTCTTCATCGCCCGCGGACTCCAGAACAAGGTGCTGGAGGCGATGGCCATGGCCAGGCCGGTGATCGTCTCGCCGCAGGCGCTGGAGGGAATCGACGCCGAGCCGGGCCGCGAGGTGCTGCTCGCCACCGACGCCGCGACGTTCGCGGAAGAGGCCTGCCGGTTGGCCCTCATGGGAGATTCTCATGATATTGGCGGTGCGGCACGGCGGAAAATCTTGGCATCCTGGGCGTGGCCAGCCAGACTGGCGGCGTTGGACCGGATCGTTGACGGCACCTGGCCGGCTGCCCACGCCGGCTGCCCACGGAGGATCGCGTGAAAAGCTATATTCGGGATGAGATCGCACGGACCGCCGAGGTCCTGACCATGCTTCAATCGGACGACTCGATGGTGGCGACCATAGAGTCAGTGGCCACCGTCTGCACCGAGGCCCTGCGGCGGCGCAACAAGGTGCTGTTCGCCGGCAACGGCGGCAGCGCCGCCGACGCCCAGCACCTGGCCGCCGAACTGGTGGGCAAGCTGGTGTTCGACCGGCCGGGACTGCCGTCCATCGCCCTCAACACCGACACGTCGATTCTCACCGCCATCGGCAACGACTATGGCTACGACCAGGTGTTCTCGCGCCAGGTGGACGCCATCGGCACGGCGGGCGACGTGTTCATCGGCATCTCCACCTCCGGCCGCTCGCGCAATCTGGTGAAGGCGCTGGAGCGGGCCCGCGCCCGGGGCATCGTCACCGTCGGCCTGACCGGAGCCACCGGCGGCGACATGCTGGCGCTGTGCGACCACTGCATCCGCATCCCCTCCACCGAGACCCAGAAGATCCAGGAGGGCCACATCGTCGTCGGCCACATCTTCTGCGCCATCATCGAGCGGCGGATGTTCGGAAGCGAGGCGGGAGCCTGAGAGCCTGAAAATGTATCGATTCGGCTCGCCATGCCCGGGCCGTGGAGGATGTTTATCGAGCCCTGTGGCGACGCTGGTGTGATGCCGGCGGGTGATCACTCCCCGCGCACGTTCTCGACCAGATCCTCGAGGTACTCGATGTCGGTGACCACCAGCGCGTCCCGTTCGCGGCGCACCACGCCGTTGCGGGCCAGGTCGTTCAGGACCCGGGCCACCGTTTCGCGGGTGGTGCTGACGCGGCTCGCCATGTCGCTGTGGACGGGGATGGGGCGGAGTTCCACCTGCCCGTCGGCGTTGGGCTTGACGGCCCGGGCCTGGCGCAGCAGTTCGGCGTGGACGCGGTTGTTGGCGCCGAGGGTGCTCAGTTCCATGATCCGGTTGGTGGCGTGGCGAACCACGGCGGTGAGACGGCGCATGACGTCGAGCGCCAGGGCCGGATGGCGGCTGATCAGGCCGACGAACTGGTCGGGCGACATCACCGCCACCAGGGTGTCGTCCACCGCCATGACGCTGGCCGAGCGCGGAGCCCCATCGATCGCCGCCAGCTCGCCGAAGTATTCCCCCTGGCCAATATCGGCCAGCGTCACCTCGCGCCCACCGATGGAATAGATCAGGATTCGCACCTTGCCGGCGACGACGAAATAGATGTCGCGGGACTCGCTCTGACGGTCGATGATCTGCTCGTCGGCGCCGAACCTCTTCCAGCGGCAGAGTCGAACCACATCCTCCCGCTCGCGGGGCGTCAGGCTGGCAAAGAATGGAAAGCCATCCAGTCTCCCGGCGTCTGGCTTGCCGGAGTCCGCCTTGGCCGTGCGGTTTCCCTCCGCTCCCACCGAAGTCTCCTCCCTGACCGTTCCGCCGCCATCGTAGCAGACCCGGCGGGTCACCTGCCACAGGTCTTAGAATGTTTCCGGCTACCTGAAGACGACGGTCCTGGTCCCGTTGAGCAGCACCCGGTGCTCGACGTGATAGCGGACCGCCCGGGCCAGGACGACGCTTTCCAGGTCGCTGCCGATGGCCACCATGTCGTCGGGCCCATGGGTGTGGTCCACCCGCTCCACCGCCTGATCGATGATCGGCCCCTCGTCCAGGTCGCCGGTGACGTAATGGGCGGTGGCGCCGATAATCTTGACGCCGCGGATGTGGGCCTGATGGTAGGGCTTGGCCCCCTTGAAGCTGGGCAGGAACGAGTGGTGGATGTTGATGCAGCGCCCCTTCAGGGCTTCGCAGGTGCCGTTGCTGAGAACTTGCATGTACCGGGCCAGCACCACCAGGTCGATCCCCAGGTGATCGACCAGTGTCAAAAGCTTCGTCTCCTGCTCGGCCTTGGTCTCCTTCGTGACCGGCAGGTAGTGGTAGGGAATGCCGTGCCAGTCCGCCAGGGCGCGCATGTCCTGGTGATTCGAGACGATGGCGGCGATCTCCACGGGGAGCATTCCCGACTGGTGGCGGTGCATGAGATGATTGAGGCAATGGCCGATCTTCGACACGGCGATCAGCAGCCGCGCCTTGCGATTGCCGTCATTGAGCTGCCAGATCATCTGGAACCGGTGGGCGACGCTCGAGAATTTCTTGGCCAGCTCCGCCGGCGACGGCGCCAGCGGGCCGAGGGAGAAGACGATGCGCATGAAGAACCGCCGGGAAAACGCATCGCCGTACTGCGCCGCCTCGGTGATGAAGGCGTCGTTGTCGGTCAGAAACCCCGACACCGCGGCGACGATGCCGACGGTATCGGGGCAGGTGATGGTGAGAATCTGTCGCGAGTGATGTTGATCAGACATGGACGGTCCGGCCTCCGTTTCCCCTGATTCAATAGCGGAGACCGGCGCCCTCGCCAAGAACGATTTACCTTCTCACCCGCGCGGGGAGAAAGAGAGGTGGGCGGGAAAAACTGGACATGGCGTCCCCGAGAGGGGCGTCAGGCTTTGCTCAGAATTAACCGCTTCAAATTGCGCCGGATTTTGGTTCGTCCGCCAGGCGCGTACCGGCGGTACGCAACCCTTGACGCAACGCCGCGGACGGACCAAAAGACAAGCAAGATGAAGCGGTTAATTCTGAGCAAAGCCTCAGGCCGTCCCACGCAACGCGGACGGCAGGACGGTGGTGGCGCCGACGTTGGCATAGGTGAGCTGGGACCGGCTGAGCCCCGTGGCCCCGGCCAGGTTGGCCCCACGCAGATCGGCCCCGCGCAGATCGGCGTTGGTGAGATCGACGTTGATCAGCCTGGCGTTGCGCAGGTCGGCGCCGACGAAATTGACTCCGGTCAGGTCGGAGCCGGTGAAGTTGCTGTCGGTCAGGTCGGCGCCCCGGAAATCGGCGCCCACCAGGGACTGGGAGATGAGCGTGACGCCGTGCAGATTGGCGTTGGCGACGCTCTGCCCGAACGCGCCCCGTTCTTCATACCCCTTCTGGACACTGAAGGCGTCGCGAGCCCTCGCGCTTATGCTGACGACGTCGTCGACGGTCCGGCCCTGCGACTGGCCAAGCACGGTGGGCTCGGCGGAAAGCCCACCCCCCGCCTGCCGCACGCTGTACGAAGCGGCAAGCGTCGACGCGCTCCTATAGGCGCTGATCCCATCGACCATCGCCCTACGCCCACCTTACGGCGGCGCCTCCCCTTGACCTGTAACCCAATGCGCGCAGCATAGCGCATTCTTCATCGCCGGTAAAGTTCGATGAGTTTTCGCTCCGGGGCAATCGGGTGAAGGAGTGAATGTCCTGAACAGTGAAAACGGACTGGCAACAGATACTCCCTCTCCCCCTCGGGGGGGAGAAGGCCGGGGTGAGGGGGGGGGGGCAGCCGGCACCATCTCGGGAGCTTCGCGCCCCCCTCACCCAACCCTCTCCCCCCGGAAGAGGGGGGAGAGGGCTTTTGACAGGTTCACCCGATTGCCTTGGTTTTCACACAGACCAAGGCCCTGCCGGCGCTCAAGTCAAGGCCCTACCGGGCCTGGGCCACCGTCGCCTCGCCTGAGGGATCCACCACGTGGCAGGGAGACTTTTTGCCCCCCGAGACGCGTGCGCAGGCATCCTGGGCCTGCTTGCGGGTCATGCCGACGAGTCGCGCCTTGTACACCGTGGCTCCCTTCACCTTGGAGGCGATGATCACCACCGAAGAGTCCTTGGCCTTGGTATTCCTGAGCTTGGCCGTTGCCGATCTGGCGGCGGCCCGGGCCTCCTTCGACCGTCCGAACGAGCCGATCTGGATGCCCCAGGCCTCCTCCCCGGAGGCGGCGCCCCTGGCTCCGGGGGACGTCCTGGCCTTTGCGCCGGCCTTGGACGACATCGCTTCCAGCACCTCGGCGACATCGGCGTCGGCATCGGCGGAGGACGAAGCCACTTTCCCGAAGGCCTTTTCAGGCCGGCTCCCCGTCGCCTCCTCAGCACTCTTCCTGGACTTGCCCTTATCCTTATCCTTGCCCTTTTCCGTGGCTCGACCCTTCTTGCCCTTGCGGTCCTTGACCGACTTGTCGGGCGAGGCGGATGCCGTGCGGATGCCGGCCGCGGAGGGAACATCCCTGACCCGGACGGTCGTCGGCGCGGGGCGGCCCTCCACGCTGGCGAAGCTGGCATCCAGAAGGTCCGCCATGTGCTGATCGCGCCAGCGGCCGGTGCGGCCACCCAGCACCACCCCGATCAGCCGGTGCCCCCCGCGCTTGGCCGAGGCCACCAGATTGAAGCCCGAGGCGCCGATATAGCCCGTCTTCAGCCCATCCGCGCCCTCATACGACAGCATCAGCCGGTTGTGGGTGGTGACGACCGTGTCGTTGTAGCGAAACTCGCGGGTGGAGAAATAATGGTAGTGCTGCGGAAAGTGGCGGAGCAGCGCCCGGGCGAGGATGGCCATGTCCCGGGCCGACGACACCTGGGCGGTGTTGGGCAGCCCGGAGGCGTTGCGGAACTCGGTCCGGCTCATGCCGAGGCGATGGGCCGTATCGGTCATCATGCGGGCGAACTGGGGCTCGGAGCCGCCAATGGCCTCGGCGACCACGCTGGCCACATCGTTGGCCGACTTGGTGACCAGGGCCAGGATGGCGTCCTCCGCCGAGATCGTCTGCCCCTTGATCAGGCCGAGACGGGATGGCGCCTGCGTCGTGGCATGATGGGACACGGTCAGCGGGCTCGACTTTTTGAATTGCCCCTTCTCCAGCGCGTCGAACAGGAGGTAGAGGGTCATCATCTTGGTCAGCGACGCCGGGTGATTCACCGCATCGGCGCCGTCGGAGTGAATGACCTGGCCGCTGTCGGCATCCATCACGAACGAGGCGTATCCCGCCAGGGCCTGTCCTGTTCCGGCAAGTATCGACACCACGAGTGCCAACACAACCAGGGCACGCCTTCCCACTGGGGAATTATGAAAAAACAGCCATTTGTCCATGACCAAAGATCACGCCCCTCCAGAGAGCCAACACCAGAAGCCAAGCCAGTCGTCGGACGATAGGAAATCCCACGCCCTCTGTCCACCCTCGAGTTTCCCCGTGGCCGTCATCGTATCACCCATCGCCGGTCCGGGGAATCCGCGTGGGGGCGGTACCCATTTCGCGCTTGGCGGGAGACTGGCGCTCGGGCATGATGGCGTCATGGACCGGATGCGCATTTCCCTCGTGATCCTCGCCCTGGCGCTGCTGCCGGGAGCCTGCGCCAGCGTCGGCCCGACGGACAATCCGCTGGTGCGGAAATTCACCTGGTTTTCCTACCTGAACGGCGACGACCTCAGGGCCGACTGCCGCCCCGGAGCCCCCGACGCCTGGCGTCTCGTCTACAACGGCAGCTACCTGGAGCAGGTGCGAACCTACGACCTGCGTCGGTCCGGGGAGCGGTGGCTGCTGGCCATGCGGGTGATCGAGCCCCCCAATCTCGCCCGGGGCTTTACCATTCCGGACATCCTGGAGCCCTGGCGCGGCGTCGCCCGCGAGGTGACGCCGGCGGCCGGACAGGTGGAGGAGCTTGGACGCGCCGTCGCCGCGAGCGGGGCCTTCGACCCCCCGCCGGAGGGGCTCAGCCTGTCTTCGGACGACTTCTTCTGGACGGCGGCGGTGTGCCGCAACGGGGAATTCCGGTTCAACGCCTGGGCGTTTCCGTCCCCACGCTTTTCGGCTATCACCTTTGAGAGCGTACTTCGCTCTTTGGACGTCACCGACGTGCCTTTCAATCCACCCCGGCAGATCTCATATCAATCCTCGCGCGAGAGGGAGGAGGCCCTCCGATTCACGCTGAGGGTGGTTGGGAATGGGCTGGGTGGACTACCGATTCCGTAATAGGGCGCCCCCCTCCCAGGGATTTGGCCAGTGGTGGCCTTCTCCGGCGGTCGCACTGGAACCCGGAACGGGATTGGTCCACAATCCTCTGGCGGCGGTCCTCAGGCCCTTTTTCACACGGGCTTGAAGCCCAGATATCATTGGTGATGATTGCGCTGAGAGAATTTGGTGTGGGGCTATGAGCGATATTGACAACGACAAGGACGGTGAAGGTGGTGTCAACACCAACGTGGTCACGAAGACCAGGCCGAAGACAAAAAAACCGGCCATGTACAAGGTGTTGATGCTGAACGACGATTATACTCCCATGGAATTCGTCGTGCATGTTCTTGAGAATTTCTTCAGTAAGAGCCGTGAGGAGGCGACGCGCATCATGCTGCACGTCCATCAGCGCGGAGTCGGCGTCTGTGGTGTTTTCACATATGAAGTTGCGGAAACCAAGGTGCAGCAGGTGATGGACCTGGCGCGCCAGAATCAGCACCCTCTACAGTGCACAATCGAAAAGGAATAGGGACCGATGCTGTCGCGAAACTTGGAGCAAAGCCTCCATCGCGCTCTGGCCCTGGCCTCGGAGCGCCGTCACGAGTACGCGACCCTGGAACACCTGCTTCTGTCGCTTGCCGACGACCGCGATGCGGTTGCGGTTCTGAGGGCGTGCAACATCAATCTTGACCGGCTGCGCAGCGATCTGACCGAGTTTCTCGACGGCGAACTCATGGCCCTCGTCACCGCCCGGGTTGCCGATCCCAAACCCACCGCCGGCTTCCAGCGGGTGGTGCAACGGGCGGCCATCCATGTCCAGTCGTCGGGACGCGAGGAGGTGACGGGCGCCAATGTCCTGGTGGCCCTGTTCTCCGAGCGGGAGTCCCATGCCGTCTACTTCCTCCAGATGCAGGACATGTCGCGGCTGGATGCGGTCAACTACATCTCCCACGGCATCGCCAAGGCGGCCGCGCGCTCGGAGCGGCGCACCGTCCATGGGGCGAACGAGGAGGCACACGCCGACACGGTGGTCAAAAAGGGACAGGAGGCACTGACCACCTACTGCGTCAACCTCAACAAGAAGGCGCGGGAGGGGCGGATCGACCCGCTGATCGGGCGCGACCCGGAGATCGAACGCACGATCCAGATTCTCTGCCGGCGCAACAAGAACAATCCGCTCTATGTCGGCGACCCGGGCGTCGGCAAGACCGCCCTCGCCGAAGGACTGGCCCGGCGCATCGTGCGGGGCGAGGTCCCGGAGGTGCTGCGTGACGCCACCATCTTCTCCCTCGACATGGGGGCGCTGCTGGCCGGCACCCGCTACCGCGGCGACTTCGAGGAACGGCTCAAGATGGTGGTGACCGAGCTTGAGAACTATGCCGGCGCCATCCTGTTCATCGACGAGATCCACACGGTGATCGGCGCCGGAGCCACCTCCGGTGGCTCGATGGACGCGTCGAACCTGCTGAAGCCGGCCCTGGCGGCGGGACAGCTCCGCTGCATCGGCTCCACCACCTACAAAGAATTTCGCAACCATTTCGAGAAGGACCGGGCGCTGGTCCGCCGCTTCCAGAAGATCGACGTCAACGAGCCCACGGTCGAGGACGCGGTCAAGATTCTGCGCGGACTCAAGACCTGCTACGAGGCCCACCACCGGGTCCGCTACACCGCCGAGGCCATCCGGGCCGCGGTCGAACTCTCGGCCAAGTACATTCACGACCGCAAGTTGCCCGACAAGGCCATCGACATCATCGACGAGGTGGGGGCGTCGCGCATGCTGCTGCCGGAGAACCGGCGGCGCAAGACGGTGACCGTGCGCGACATCGAGGATATCGTGGCGAAGATCGCCCGCATCCCGCCGAAAAGCGTGTCGCGCAGCGACAAGACGGCGCTCCAGCACCTGGACAGCGACCTCAAGACCATGGTGTTCGGCCAGGACCGGGCCATCGAGGCCCTGGCCGGAGCCATCAAGCTGGCCCGCGCCGGCCTGCGCGAGCCGGAAAAGCCCATCGGCTCCTACCTGTTTTCCGGCCCGACCGGCGTCGGCAAGACCGAGGTGGCCCGCCAGCTCGCCCTCACGCTGGGCATCGAGCTGACCCGCTTCGACATGTCGGAGTACATGGAACGCCACTCGGTGTCCCGGCTGATCGGCGCCCCGCCCGGCTACGTGGGGTTCGACCAGGGCGGCCTGTTGACCGATGCCGTGGACCAGCATCCCCACTGCGTGCTGCTGCTGGACGAGATCGAGAAGGCGCACCCGGACCTGTTCAATATCCTGTTGCAGATCATGGACCACGGCAAGCTGACCGACCACAACGGCAAGAGCGTGGACTTCCGCAACGTCTTCCTGATCATGACCACCAACGCCGGGGCCTCGGATATCGCCCGGCCGGCCATCGGGTTCGAGCGCGAGGCCCGCAGCGGCGAGGACCAGGAAGCCATCGAACGCATGTTCACGCCCGAATTCCGCAACCGACTCGACGCCGTGATCGCCTTTGCCAGCCTGACGCCGGAGACCATGCTCCGGGTGGTGGACAAGTTCGTGATGCAGCTCGAGATGCAGCTGGCCGACCGGGACGTGACCATCGAGCTGACGCACGAGGCGCGGGACTGGCTCGCCCGAAAGGGCTTCGACCGGCACATGGGCGCGCGGCCCCTGGGGCGCCTGATCCAGCAGCACCTCAAGAAACCGATCGCCGAGGAACTGCTGTTCGGGCGGCTGGTCGCCGGCGGGACCGCCAGGGTGCGGCTCGAGGACGGCGCCCTCGCCTTCGAGTTCGTCGAGGATCGGCGGACGAAACGCCGGGAGGACGACGGCGAGGAGAACAACCCTGACTCGCCGGAACTGGTGGAGGATTGAACACCGGAACGACCCCGGCCCATGCATCCTATCCCTTTGATATTGACGGATTTCCATATCGGGAGTACCGTCATGGATGGGATGCAGACAGGGGGCAGCGGCATGCCTAGGACCATCACCCGCTCACAGTTGTGCGACGCCGTCTATCAGGAGGTGGGGCTGTCGCGCAATGAGTCGTCCGACCTCCTGGAAATGGTTCTCGACGAGATCACCCTGGCCCTGACGCGCGGCGAGGCCGTCAAGATATCCTCCTTCGGCAGCTTTTCGGTGCGCAGCAAGGGCGAGCGGGTCGGCCGTAATCCCAAGACCGGCGACGAGGTGCCGATTCATCCCCGTCAGGTGCTGGTGTTCCGGCCATCGCAGCTTCTCAAGATCCGCATCAATGCCGGACCGGCCGGGGCCCGCCGCGCCGACGAGGCCGCCTGACCATGCCGGAGACTGGGCCGGAGACTGGGCCGGAGACTGGGCCGGAGACTGGGCCGGAGACTGGGCCGGAGACTGGGCCGGAGACTGGGCCGGAGACTGGGGAAGAGGCGGAGGGCGGGGGCGCCTCCGGGCGGCGCTCCGGCAAGTCCGAAGCCGCCTTCCGCACCATCAGCGAGGTGGAGAGCGAACTGGATGTGCCCCAGCACGTCCTGCGCTTCTGGGAGACCCGCTTTCCGCAGGTCCGGCCGCTGAAGCGCGGCGGGGGGCGGCGGTACTACCGGCCGGCGGACGTGGCGCTGCTGGCCCGGATACGGGACCTGCTCTATCGGGACGGCTTCACCATCAAGGGCGTGCAGAAGATCCTGCGGGAGACCGGCGTTCGCGCCACGGTCGCCCCCTCCGCCCAGGCGGAACCGGAGGAGCCCGCGCCGACACCCGCCCCCACGACCCTGCCGGAGGCGGCCCGCGCCGAACTGCGGCGACTTCTCGACGACCTGACCGGACTACGAGCCGATCTCTCCGCCCTCCTGTGATGCAACAAACAGACGATCACGCCGTTTCCCAGGCTGGTGATCGTGGCTGGCATGGCCCGCGGCTTATTGTAGCCTTTTCAGTATGATTCAGCCTTGTCGGTTGCGGATATTCACGTTACTTTCCTTGACGAAGTGCTGATCGCTGAAAGAATCGCGTCACGACCAGGTCGAAGGGTTGTGTCACACGATGCGAGAATGTGTCATCACCGGACCCGCGACGACTGAGTGAGTGGAGATTGCTGTGGCTGAAAACGGGAAACGTCCTCTACCGCGTGGCGCGCGGGTTCTTCCCCTCGACCGCCTGCCGGGTCTGGAAAAATTGTTGGATGTGGTCAAAGTGTATCGTGACCGGTTTCAGGAATTGGAGCGGCATGAGGGAAATACAAACGATCCATTCGGGGATCTGCAACAATTCCATTTTCACCCAGTAATAAGTATTCTTGGTGGACGAGGAACTGGAAAGACGAGCGCGCTTCTAACCTTGCTTTATAACCTAAGAAAAAATAATAGCAGCGATTTGATTCTTATGCCACCGCTTGATCCGCACCGTTTTGTCAGTAATGATCGACTGATAAACTGGTTGCTGGCCATTCTTGAAACGCGTGTGCGGAAGCTGGCTCACGGGCGTTCCCTTGATGATGATATTCCCCTGACGCAGTCCGGGTACTGCCCTTTTCGTGATGAGGGAAATCTGGGGTCCAGTGGCCGATGCCGTTTCAGCGATCTTGCTCCATGTCACCAGAGACTGGCGGAGAAGGCCTTTCGCCTGGGAGAACCGCAACTTAAGGCCTCCGATCACGAGACGGCTCACCGATTCCGGAATTACTATCTGGCCAAGGGGATGAATTTTCCTCACCACCTCGACTGTTTCGTCCGCTGTCTGACGCAGGCCAATAAACATCGCAGCGGAGCAACAGAAAATGCGGAATCGCCTCCACTGCTGGTACTGGGGATCGATGACGCCGATCTGGTACCGCAGTACCTCGCGGAGTTGCTGGTTTTTCTGCGCATGACGGCCTTCGTGCGTCGTCTGATCATCATTGTGACACTGGATGAGAAACTTGCATACAAGACACAGCTAAACCATTACGCACACGTGTTGTTTTCGCGCGGCGTCAAGAAACTGCGCAAGCTTGAGCTTATATCTCAGCAGGAAAGCGAAGATATTCTATTTGGCATTACGGATCAATTTCTTGTAAAATTTCTGCCATATGAGGGACGGCACAGCCTGCATTCCATAGGCCTTCAGGAACGGCTTGACTATCGTCCCTATGCGGCTGATGATGCCGGAAGGGAAGACGTCGCGCCAGAAACCTCCAGTCTCCTTCAGCTTCTGGAGCAGGCAGGCCTCTCCCGGTTGCTGACCTTTTCCTGGGCATGCCAGGACAGTATCCACGCCTACCCGTCGCCTTACCGGCGGATCGTGCCCCAGAATCCACGTCTTCTGGAAGACGCCTATTTCATGTTGTTCCGTTACCGTGATAAGGAGAGGATGCAGGAGTCGCCCTTCCATCCAAATATCCATAGCGATGTCTGCCTGAACCTGTTTCAGCTTTGGGTTCGAGCGCCATACCAGGCCCGGCTCTCGGGCCTTGTCGATCTGACGCAAGTTGAAGTTCGAGGACGGGCAGACAAAGTTCCGGTGATCGACTTCGACTCGAAATCGCAAATGGAAATCGTATTCAGAGCTCGCGCAACACTTCGAAACACAGGCGCAGCAAAGAATAAAGAGATCCTGGTTCTTGATGACTTCGTGCCTGTGTTGCATGAAATTGGCGAACCATCTAATCTCACTTCCGGAGAAAAGCCGGAGGCTCTTCTCGCTGCCTATCTGTTCTCTCAGGAGTTCCCACACGAGGAAGTCTACAATAGGCGAGGGGATGAGCGGAAGCCTCTCCCGGCATTTCTCCTTGGGCGTAACTGCCCCAATTTTCCATTGTGGCGACGCTGGAAAAGTTTTGGCCCGGGCACTGAAAAGACCGTCGCGGATGGTCAGGTCGCAACGTACTGGCATCCCTACCCGCTCATTGTTCCAACTGGGGACGGCTTCATCGGTTTCTCATTGCCGCCATGGCCGCAACCGTCGCGCTGGTTCGCATTCCTTTCTTTCTGGAGGAACGGATTGCAGCGATTGTCCGATGAAAATCCGTCAACAGACAAAAGAACGACACGACTGATTGCGCTCTGGTGGCTTGGATGTGCACGCTTTTCCTTTGTGTCACCGTACCTCTCATCGGGCGATGCAACAGTCGAGAATGCGCGTCAAATGGAAAAAAAGGGTGGCCCGGAAGGTGCGTTGACGAAGCTGTCAATGATGGATGATACGTCTAATATGCATCATCTTGGAGATGTAACGGCAGATCTTTACGAACTTGCCTACAACGCACATGATGAGAGATATACACCATTTGCCCGTTGGGTTGAGGAGGACTTGCTAGGCGTCACTGCCGCTATTGGTGAAGCAGGAGGCAATTGGATAAAAAACCTGAAGAGCATTAACCTTGATCATGATACACTGTTCAATGCTGTTGTAGGTGTACTCAGTCGGCTTATCAATAAACCCGGTCGTCCGCCTGAAAGAACCGACCCTCTATTGTACAACGCTCGTTTTTCAACAGCAGACGGACCGTGTCCCTGGCGCACATACCTGCAGTCCGAAATAGATCGACGGTTCGAGCCACAAACAGATGAGGGCGGATCGGTTGGCGACGCGCCGGACTCCAGGTCGTGACCCTTCCCGTCAGCGAGATCCTGCACCTGGTGCGTCTCTATGCGCTACCGTTTCTGGCGCCCCTTGCGAACGCGGATGGAGGACGATCGCCCTGGCCTGGACGGCAGGATCTGGTACGGATCTGGCTGGATGAGGGCGCGGAAAACTACGGATTGGACAGTCTGCGGTCGCAGTTCGATCTGGTCTGGGGCGTGGGGCGGGATGTCGATCCGTTCAGACTCTATCGCGATCTGGCTTCGGCCTTTCTCGAGTCGCGAGGCGATCGGCTTCGCCTCCGTCTCCCCCGGGGCCTGCCGGTGGTGGCGTGGGAGGAGAACGACGCCCTCCTGTTCTGGCATTTCCTGGGAGTCAGCATCGGAACGGACTTTCTTCCGGCGGCATTTGCCGAAACGCTGCCGGAGGCCGTACGCAACAGACTGATCACTCCGGGTTTGCGCGTCGATCCCGTGACGAGCAGGGTGCTCGATGGCATCCTGGAACAGGGACTCGTGGACTGCCACCTTCACTATGGGTCGGCCTTTCATTTCGATGACCAGTGGTCGGGATGGCTCGGTGATGTGGAGGCGGCTTTCCTTGGTATGCGTCAACTGCCGTGGGTTGATAATCGTGTGTCCGTGGATGAGCGTTTTTCATTCAGGATATTGTCGGCCCTGCTCATTCGCCGGACAATGATCTGGTGGATGAGCCGCGATCAAGGCGACGACACACTAGCCAGGACGGTGCGAAGGTTGACCGATGACAGACAGGTCATTACGGAAGACGCCCGGCAGGCTGAGGTGCGGGATCTTTTGTACCTGCTCCAGCGGCTATTGGTGGGCAGACAGGGCACGGAACCAAGTGAGGCAGCCCTGATGGTGGCGCTTCTTGACCGTCAGTCCCAATCCTGGCAAGGGCTTGGAACCAGCGGTCGAAACGATTTCGCCATTCTGCGTTGGCGATATCTGTGGTTCAAGGCCAGATTCGCACGGGATGTCATTCAGACGCAGGCTCGTCCAGGACTTGGTTTTTTTCGTGAGAACTACTACAGCCGCAACAGTGTATTGCGGGAACACGTGAGACCAGCGACGATTCTCGATGACCTCACGCGTCAGCTGTCACCCCATGGACGGGTTGCCGGTCTGGAACTGCGGCTTGCGCCCCAGCACGAACGCCTCATCATCGACCTGCTCAATGAATGCCGTCGGGCGGCCGGCTTGACCGGCATACGGCTTGGGGTCATCGTTCATTTCATCAAACCGAACCGACTGGATGACGTGTCCCTTGCCGACAGACTGGTCGATCTAAGGCTGGTGTCACGTCAGTTGCAGGATTTGCTGGAAACCTGCCGGTATGACGATGTTTTGTCCCATTTCATTGGCATCGACGTTGCCAGCTCCGAAGCACACGCACCCAATTGGCTATATCTGCCGCTCTTTCGCGAATTTCGCCCATGGTGGAGTAGACTTTTTACCGAACGGCAGCCGGGATACACATTTCATGCAGGCGAGGATTTCATGACCTTTCCGCAGGGATTGCGACATGTGGGCGAGATCGTGGGGTTTTTCCCCTGGCAAGAGGGGGATCGGATCGGTCATGGTCTGGCTCTGGGCCTCGATGCCGGGCGTTGGTTGCGGGAAAGCCGTACGGCCAGTGCGCCCGTGGCGACGCTGTTGTTCGATCGCATCTGGGAATGGGGAATGCACACCAGGCACGGGGTTTCCCTGTCATTGCCCGGCCTGGCTCTGCTGGAGGCGGAAATCGAGCGGCTGGGACGCCTGTTCCTGCCCGGGGCACGCATGTCACTGCGATCGGAGCAGTGGTGGTGGTTCTATCGTGGGTTGTTTTGTCCCCCGCTCATCACCGATATCGTCGGTCCCTCCGCCGCGTTTGGTGGAGTCGACCCGGGCGATGCCGATGTCCGTCGGCAAGTGATGGCGGACGAAAGCATAGTGGGCGCTCTCAGGTACTATCTGAACGATCGCCGGGCGGCCCGCGACGCAGCGAATCAGCATGAACCATATAAACCAGTATTGCCACTGGAGGATGAAGCCAGAAGATTGCATGATCTTCAGGAGTGGCTGATCGATGACATTGGCCGGCGGGTGTTTGTCGTCGAGGCCTGTCCGATCAGCAATCTTGCGATACGGCGTCTGTACTCCTTCTCGGACCACCCCTTGCTGCGGCTACGGGACAGGATTCCGCTCGTCATTGCGACCGACAACCCGTCACTCTTCTCCACGTCCCTGTGTGGTGAATTCGAGCACGTCGATAGGCTCCTGGCCAACGAGGGAATCCCCGCTCTTGCCCGCACGGAAGTTCTGGAGCGCCTAGTCGCCAACGGCCGCCGGTATTCTTTTCTTTCTTTCGGAAACAGTGGGCGCCGCCAGGAAGCTCCAAGGTAGTGCCATGCGGCACTCGCTACCGTCCTATCGCCATTTCTCGCGACTTCCCCAGGAGCGCCAGCGCTCCCGGTGAAGGACCCGTTTCACGAGAACCGGATAGGCCTATGGCCAGGGGGTGGTCTCAGCCCTGCGCGGCGGCGGACAGTTTGGCGACGATCTGGCGCTTGAGCCGACGGGCGTCGGTGGACAGAGTGCCATCCGCCGCGTCCCGGAGAAAGGAGTCGATGCCGCCATTGTGCTCAATGGTGCGCAGTCCGTTGACCGAAAGGCGCAGCCTCACCTGGCGGCCCAGGGCATCGCTCCACACCGACGTGTCCTGCAGATTGGGCAGAAAGCGGCGCTTGGTCTTGTTGTTGGCGTGGCTGACGTTGTTGCCAACCAGAACGCCCTTGCCGGTGATCGCGCAACGTCGGGCCATGGCCGTCGATCCTCTCAAACTCTGTCGAACTCACTCAACACACGCACGCCTCGGGTCGCATCCCGAGAGCCCGAACTTTTACGGCGCCCCCCCGGCCGGGTCAAGGGAAAAGCGGGGCGGTTCACTCCCTGCCTCTAATCGTCGCCGAAGGCTCCGTTGGAAATCAGGTCGATGGAGGCATCCTCGGTCTGCGCCACCTCGGGGCCCCAGGTGTCCACCAGCCGGCGCTGGGTGGCCCGGAGCTTGGCCACGCGCCGCCCGGCGTTCAGGCTCATGAACACGCCCACCACCGGCGGCACCGCCACGAACAGCAGCCAGCCGAAGGCCGAGGCGCCATAGATGATGATCAGGGTCAGCATGTCGCCCAGGATCTTGAACACGTTCTCGATGTTCTGGCCCTTGAACCACAGATTGAGGAGATAGGGAGCGGTACCGGCGAAGTTCAATCCACCGACGCAGATCCAGCCGTAGCGGACCGGGCCGCGTTCCACCATGTAGGCGGCGGACGTCGGCAGCATGGCGAAGAACAGCAGGATGAGAGTCGGCAGAAGCATGAACAGAAGCGGCGCCGCGAACATCAGCAGCAGCAGTTTCTGCGCTCCGCCACCTCCTCCCCCTCCGCCGCCGCCTTTACCCTTGAGTTGAGTCTTCGCCATGTCTACCAAAGCCTCGCGATGAGAAGGATGGTCAGGGTCAGGAGGGCGATGACCACCGAGGTGACCGCCGCCGCCTGGTGCCCGACCCGGGCCGACGCCTCGTCACGGTTCCGGCCGCCGCTTTCGAGGAACATGATTTCGGTTTCCGCCGCCATGTGCTCCGCCTTGGCCGCGGCGAATCCTTCCCGGTCCTTCTGCCGCTCCTCGGCATTGTCGAGCAGGGCGAACAGTTCCGGCAGCCGGCCCTTGCGGATCAGGGCGGGACTTTCCTGGTCGATGATCTTGCGCCGCTCGCGGCTGTGGTAGAAGGAAATCAGTGGATCCATGTGGCCGGCCGCCCAGGACGCCAGGCCCAGCACCGCTTCCGGGCCCCCCCGGTACTGCAGAACCGCGAGGAGGCTGAGCATGCCCGAGCAGGATCGTTCGGGCGCCGGATCGTTCAGCGCGGCGAACTGCGGGTCGAGATCATACTCATACCGGGTGGCGATGAAGGCGGCGACATGCCGATCCACGGGCGAGATCTTGTGGTCTACCTTCTTCGACGCCTCGTCGAGGGCCGGCAGCAGGTCGTAAATCTCGACGACGTAATCCTCGGACAGCATCGGACTCTGACAGGGGATGGTCTCGTTCATCTCATAGAGGATGCGCTCCACCCCGTACCCCATGGCCGTCATGACCAGCAGCGACCGCATCTCGCGGAACTCGGTCGCGTAGAACAGATGGTCGGGATTGTAGTCGTCGTGACCGTCGAACCAGATCTTGGGGATTTCAAAGGTGATGGCGTCGATGATGGTCCGGGGGTCGCGGCGCTGCATGACCGCCACCGCCAGCGCGGTGCCGAATCCGTCGGGCATCAGGCTGAGGCCACGGTAGCGGATGGGCGAATCGGGATCGAGGAGCGCGCACACCCGTACCAGGAGGAAGTCGTTGGCGCTCCGCCCGTCGGCGCCACCGCTGACTTCCGCGAGCTTGATCACCCCCCCCACCGCCTCGGCCCGCGGCTTGTCCTCGAGGGAGCGGCGCAACCACAGTTCGAGCTGGCCGTCCTGGATCACGCCCACCACCGAGTTCCACGCCAGGCCGATGCCATGGGCCAGTTCACGGGCGTTGCTGAAGTTGCCGCTTTTGATGGGGAAATCGCGTTGGGCCTTGGGAGCCGGCTTGGCCTGTATCGGGCTGAGGCGACGGCCGGCCAGCCACAGTTCCAGGCTTTCCCGGTCCCAGCGCTGCATGGGATCATCGCTCAACAGGCCACGCAGCACCTCGATCATCGGCAGCGGCAACCGCTGATCGGTGACCAGGGCGGCGTAGCTCCCCATGGAGACCTTGAGATGCATGATCTCGCTGTCGTCCAGGTCGGGCATGGGGTTGCGGCCCGTCAGCAGCACCAGGACCGACACCCCGAGGGCGTACAGGTCGGTCTCCACCGTGCCCACCCCCCGCCCCTCGCGCTGGGCGAAGCCCTGGGGGATGGGCTCGCACAGCACCGGCTGGTCGTAGCCGGGGGGCGTGGTCACGCATTCACCGAACACGATCTGCTGCTTGCCCGGGTCCATGTAGAACAGGTTGCTCGGACGGATGGCGCGATGGGTGATGGAGCGTTCGTTCAGCTCCTTCAGGGCGTTGGTCAGCGGCTCAATGACGCGGCGCACGATCTCGTGCTCGCGGACCGGGTCCAGCCGGACCCGGGGGTCGGGATTGACGCGGCCGCCCAGCGGCTCCTCGTAGACCACCACCATGCACTTGCGGCCGGCCAGCGGCCAGTGCACCGTTCCCCACTCCACCAGGGGAAGCAGCCCCGCGACCTTCACGCCCTTCAGCGACCGCATCACGTTGGACCGGCAGGGAAGCGTCGGATCACAGACCAGAACGAACAGCCGCGCCGCCGGATCCCGCCGGTCCTCGGCGACGAACGCCGCCGCGGTCGGGGAGTTCAGCGCCGGCAGCGGGCTCCCCGGAAAAAGACTGTAGCGGTCCTTGAAGACGACGGGCGACCCCGCTCCCCGCGACGGACCCGCCGACGCCGGCGCGGCGGCAGCCGTCCCGCCCCCGCCCTTGGCCGTCTGTACCGGCTCCTGCGCCATCCGTTCACCGTTCCGCCGTCATGAGCCGCAGTCTACCGCTCAGCGTAGCGGATCACAACGTGTTGTTGCCCACCCTCATGTTTCGCGCGTCGTCCCCTCATCGATACGGGTGATGATTTCAACCCATCGCATCCAGTCGTCCAGATCGTCGGTGAACTCGGTCAGTACGGCAGCCGCCTGCCCCGCGTTCTGCCGAAGAATTCTCGACTTCACCACGCCGAGGGTCGTTTCCATCCCCGGGCAGACGATATGCGTGATCGACGCCGCATCCACCGGGCCGGTCGCGAAGGAAATGCCGCGCATCGAGATGTCATGGGCGGGGCTCTGGTGCCTCGTGCCGTCCTCGGCGACCCAATGGACCACCATGGCTCCCTCGGGTACGACGACCCGCAGGGACAGGCGCCGCTCCTGAGTATCGAAGGTCCCGCCCTCATCCAACAACAGGCGCCGCCGCAGCCGTTCGGCATCGTCGACCATGCCCTTGACCCGACTGTCGATGAACTCCGCCGCCAAGTCCACGGGTGGGCTGGGAGCGAGGTCTCTGGTGACAGGCGGTGCGATATCGGCGGCGACTGGTGCGGCAACGGCGGTACTGGCTTGCGCAGGACTCACCTGCACGCCGGCGATTTCGCCGCTGGTGACGGGCGGAGCCCGACGCCGTCGGCCAATCGAGTAGGACGCCGCGGCGACGATCAACAGCGCCAGCAGAAAGAGCGGGAGAAGATACGGGGAAGACCCCTCGAGTTCCTTCACCGGTGTCGGTGTGACGGGGGGAGGCGGCACGACGGGAGGAGACGCAACGGTCGGGGGAGGGCTCTCGATCGGCGGCCTGGTCGCCTCGGCGCCTCCCTCGGGGGCCGGAGCCGGGGCCGGAGCCGGAGTTGGGGCCGGCGTGCCCGGCCCGCGCCCCTTCTCTGCCTCCGCCCGGAGGGCGGGCGCGGTTTCCGCAATCGCGCTCAAGACTTCCTCGGCCCGTCCCTCATGATGCGCGGGGAGGCTCTCGCCGATGACGTCGCTCGAGGTCCGTTGCAGGGCCACCAGGGCCCGTCTAAGGTTTTCCACCGGACTCTCGCCGGCGGCGACCCGCATCGGCATGTACTGGGCCCCCGCCGCCCTGGCCCAGGTGCGCAGGTAGTAGGACGTCCCGGACAGATCCCAGATGACGAGACGGTTGCCTACCAGCTTCGACAGCTTCGGCATCTGTGCTTCGATGAGATCGATGTTGCGCGTGTGAAACAGGGCGCCGAGCTGATCATACATCTGCTTTCGCGGAACCCCTGCGGCCTCCATCTCGTGATACCTGGTGGTGAGGTCGTCGTACCGCGGGTCCATCCGCACCCGCCGGCTGAGATACCCCAGCTTGCCGTCCCAGATTTCCGGCTCGCCATCGGAAATGATCAACGCCAGTTTCACCGGCGGATCACCGTGGTCCACGAGATACTTGAAGGGCACCTCGAGATCGGTGGCCAGGCCGCGGGTGATGATCGCGTCCACGGCGTCGGTCAGTGCCGTAATGTCGGCGGAACTGCCGGTGTCGACGGCAAGATGTTCGTGAAGCTCCTCATCGAAGCCGACCAGGGCCACCTTGTGGGGCTCGGAGAACGTCTTCAGGAACGTCAGCAGCCAGGCCTTGGAGGCGAGTTTCGGGTCGTGTCTGGCGATCGATCCCGATTGATCGAAAAGAATGGCGATGTCGGGCCGTTGCTCCGCCAGTGACGGCAACGCTACCACGATGCTGCCGACAAGGATGGAGACCGCAAGCCAGACACCACGACAGATCACGAACGCCTCCCCTGCTCCTCGCGTCATTCAAGACCGGAAACGATAGTCGATCGCTTTTCGGCCAGGAAGTCCTGAATATCTTTTTCGGCGATGACCTTCTCCTCAGCCGCGAACGCCGAAAAGTACTCGTGTATCTTGTCGAACTCCGTATTGACCATCTCAAGTAGCCGACGCCGCCACGTCGCCACCTCCGCCTGGTACTCCTTGTCGAATCGCGCCTGGAGCCGTGACTTCTCAACCTCGGACCAGACCATGATCTTGTTCAGCGCGATTTCCTTTTGTGCGGCGATGGCCGATTCCATTTCGGCGATCTTTTCGCTGCGTCTGGCTTCGACGTCCTGATCGGCGTTGGCGCTGGCGTTGTCGATGTCGCGCTGGCGCTCCAGCAGGACGCCGACCGCCTCGTCCAGCGCCTCCTTGGTCCGCGTGAGACTGGCGACGTCGGCGTCCAGTTCCTCAAGACGGGTCTGCCTCTGGTCGGCCTCCTCCTGTAGGGCGGCGATGGTCGCGGTCAACGCCTGTTCCCTGTCCGACAGATCGCGGACGATGCCGTCAGTGAGCGTTCTCGAGTGTTCATCCGCAGTCGTATCGAGGGCCAGCTTCGCCTCAAGACGGTTTTCGATCTCCTGTTCCAAACCCTCGAGGGCGTATGTCAGTTCGTCCTTCCTGGTGGCCAGGGCGGCGACCTGCGCCTCGAGATCGGCCGTGACCGTGGCTCGCGGCTCGATGTCGTCCCTCTCCTGCCGACGGTTTTCGATCTCCTGTTCCAGACTCTCGAGGGAACGTGTCAGTTCGTCCTTTCTGGCGGCAAGGGCGGCAACCTGTGCCTTGAGGTCGGCCGCGGCCTTGGCCTGTGTCCTGGGAGCGGCTTTCATTTCCGCTTTTGTTTCCGCGGTTCTGGCGACCGCCATGGCACCAGCCGCCTGGCGGACCACCCGGGCCGGTTTGCTGGTACCACGCCCCCCCTGTCGGGCCCCCGCCTTCGAGAAGCCAACGACAAGAGCAAGAACAACACCAAGAACTATGAGAACAATGACGATCGGCATGAGCTTCACTCTTGATCTATGCGGGTCAGTATCTCGACCCATGACATCCAGTCATCAGCGCCTTTTTCGAACCCTGCAAGAACAGCAACCGAGAGGTTTACCTCACGTCTGTGGACGATGGACTTAGTCACGTTGATGGTTCGCTGAAGGCGTGGGCAGGCTATTTGTCTGATTGACATGATATACGGGTCGTCGGCCTCGAAGAGTATTCCATGCAGGGAGATGTTGATCGCGGGGCTACGATGGTCGGTCCCCTCTTTGTCCACCCAGCGGATTTCCATGGCGCCGGGCGGAACGGCGACGCGGAACGAGAAGCGCCGGTCCTGAGTCCCCTCCCGTCGCCCCTCAGCCAGGCGGTTACGGAGCGATGCCGCCTCCTCAAGTGCCCGCCCCACCCGGTCATCGATGAACCGTGACAGAGCCCCCGTGTCAACTGGGACCGCCGGAAGAGCGGAACCCGGCATCTCCGCCGGCCAGTCCTCACCCTCTCTTTCGTCCTCGCCTGCGATGGGACCGGACGCCTCCTGGGGCACGACCGGTGGGGGCACGACCGGTGGGGGCACGACCGGTGGGGGCACGACCGGTGGGGGCACGACCGGTGCCGCCGGCGTCTCCGTCACCGTCGTCCACTCAACGTCCTGCGGCGCGACGAGGCCGGAGACCCGTCGTGGCGCGACCGGTGTCGCGGGCATCTCAGCCGCCCACTCCTCGTCCTTTGGCGCAATGAAGCCGGAGACTCGCCGTGGCGCGACCGGTGCCGCCGGCGTCTCCACCGCCCACTCGTCGTCCTTTGGCGTGGTGAGGCCGGAGACCCGCCGTGGCGCGACCGGTGCTGCCGGCACCACGGTCACCTGCCGTCCCACCGTCCCCTTGACCAGATTGGCCGCCTTTCGCAGAGTCGTCAGGGCGAACGACATGACGCCTGCCGGAGCGGGGGCCACCTGTTGTCCGGGACCGCTTCTGACGGCGGCCGGTGTCGATCGCGACGCGACGAGTGTCCGCGACGGAACCGCCTTGGCCGGCGGAGCCGCCGTCTGCGGCGTCTGCCGTCGCGACTCGGCCCTTTCGGATTTCTTCGGCGCTGCGGCCACGACGGGAGCCGGAGCCGGAGCCGGAGCCTTTCGGACCGCCGGAGCCGCTTTTTTTCGCACCATGGGTGGCGGTGGCGGTGGTGGCGTCACGTCGGCTGACCGAGCCCCGCTCTTACGCTTCTGACCAAGACGCGCGCCCGCCCCCCCGAGAACGTACACCGAGCCCAGCACCAACGGCAGAGCCAGCATCCATGGCGCCAGTCCGGCCCCCAGGGCGGCTCCCTTGCTGATCAGCGGCATTGCGCCGGAGGCCCCGAACTTCATACCCGCCAGGGCGGACGCCCCCATGCCGCCGAACGCGGCCGTACTCGCCCCTCCGGCGGCGGCGGGGCTCATGCCGGCGGCAGCCGCCGCCCCCATGCCGCCAAGAGCGCTCGGACTCATGCCTCCGAAGAGGGCTGGTCCAAAAATGGCCGTCCCCGTCCCCACGCCTCCGGCATGACCCATCAGGACCGTGGCCGCCGCGGCCTTCCCACCGGCGAGTCCGGCGCTTCCGACAGCCGTCCCCATGCCCGTCCCAGGTACGCCCGTCCCAGGTATGCCGGTCCCAGGTACGCCTGCCCCAGGTACGCCCGTCCCGGCAGCGTGCCCGACGGGACCGATGATCTGATTTCCGGAGCCGGTCTGGACGGCGGTCTTCGCCCCCGTCGCCATTCCCCCCACGGGCCCCTTGAGGATGGCGGTCTTGCCAGCCGCGGACGCTTTGGCACCGCCATGCACACCGGTCTTTCCACAGCATCCGGTCCTGCTCATGACAGTCCCCGCCCCCGTTCGCCAGGTGGCGGAGACGTTCTGTCAGTAGTCCGGGCGTAGGATGACGGCCTGCTCATTCACTCTTCCCGGCGGCATCGAAGGACTGTCATTGGCCCCCTCCCACCGAATGAAAATCGGCAAAATTCCCGGTGACGTACCGACAAGCCCATGCTATTCCTTTAACACGTTAGGCCGGTACCGGCAACAGCCCGTCTTCGGAAGGGGAGATCGGTCGCGGTGCGGAGCCTGGGCGTGCGCCGGGGTCGCGGCTCGGGCCGGTCCCGTCGACGACACGGTTGACGGCACGAAAGCATAGTGGGGGGTAGCGTGATTGCGGAATCCATAGTCGTCCAGCTTGATGGCGTCAATCAGTTGTCCCAGGCGTCCGCCCTCGTCGGCAAGACCGCCACGGTCCACCAGGTCGCGGCCGGAACCGGGACGGTTGGCACCAAGCTGCTTCTGCTTCCGCAGGGTGGCGCGGGAGCGGCCGGAACGGGCGGGGTGATCGTCAAGCTGGAAAGCGCCCGCCAGATGGCCGAGGCGTCCGCTATTATCGGCAAGGTGGTGACCGTCGGCTCGGTTCCGGTGGCCGGGGGGACGGCGTCCCTGCTGCTGCAGCCGGTTGGAGTCGCCATGATGGATGTCGCCTTCGCCGGCGGCGGGGCCGCCGGAGCGGCGGTCAAGGTCGGCGCCGCGGGAACCACCGCGGCCGCGGCCAAGGTGGGAGGCACCGCGGCAGCCGCGGCCGGCAAGTCCCTGGTGGCCAAGACGGGAGGCTCCGTCGCCGCCAAGTCGGCCTTCGGCAGCGGCGTCGCCCTGTCGCAGGGCGCCGCCGGCGTTGGCGCCGGTGCGGCTCTCACCCTGACCGGAATGGCCGTGCCCTTCCTGGCCGGCGGTGCGGTGGCCGCCATCGGCTATGTGGCCTATCGGATGATCATGAAGAAAAAGACTCCGAACACCGACTCGGAAGACACCCTCGATGACGACGACATCGTCGAGAGTGCGGCGGTGTAAACCGTCGCCTCGTCGGCGATATCATGCGTCGGGTCGTTTTCCCGGGGAGTGGTGACCATCGGTGAACGAGGATCGTGAAGCTGAGGCCATCCACGCAGCTCAGCAGCGCGGCGATTTCGGCGGTGCATGGCGTGGCCCGGGTGTGTGGCGCGACGTGGTGCGCTCCAAGGGCACTTTGTCTCTGGTCGACAGGGTGGGCACGGTCATCCTCACCATCGTCAGAATCGTCCTGACGGTCCTTCGGATCCGCGCCCGGGTGGATCCGAGGTCCATCGACCCCGACCGCATCTATTCGACGCGCGAACTGGCCAGGTTGCTGGAGATCGGACGAAGCGATGTCATCCGCCTCATTCACGCCGGCAAGCTCAAGGCCAGGAAATCTGGCCGCAACTACCACATTCTCGGCCGAAGCATCATTCGATATCTGCGGGGATGATGGCACATGACGAACGATTCGTGCGACTGGCGGTCACGCCGTCCCCCCCCCTCCCCCCCCCCCCCCACACACACGTTCCGTGGGACGGTGACTGAACTTAATTCTTCCAACGTCTTGGAGAATTTTGCCGGGGAACGGTGGCAAAGGGTTGACACCGAAACGCTTACGGCTATCCTGAGACCGGTCGGGGTGTCTGTGGCACGCGAGTCGAGCGCTTTCTGATGCAAGGGGTCAAGTGATGGTTCCTGTTATTCCTGCTCTATTGTTCCTGGGGGGTGCAGCCACCGTCGGCCTTGGCATCGCAGGCACGAACAAGCTGCTTGAGAAACGGCACAAGGCAGAGGTCGCGCAGCGCAAGGGGACGAGCAGGAAGCTCCAGAAGGAGCTGGAAGGGCTGAAGACCTCGCTCCGGTCGCGAATCGATGCCGAAATCCAGGAAGTCCTGGTGGATGCCGAGAAATTGCGCCGGCATCTGGTGTCCAGCGTCGAAGTGTCCGGACCGGAAGAGAAGCGTTTCTCCATGCGCGTGGACCTCCGGCCCGACGAAATGATCGTCATGTGGACCGATGGTGGTGGCGTCCAGCGGCAGACCTATGCCACCGACGCGTCCCTGACCGGCATCGCCTTCGCCGCCAGAGGGTTCGATGGCACCACCATCGACCGGATCAAGGTTCCCAGCCTCAACGTCGACCTGGTGGTGACGAAAGCCGAAATCATGCGGGCTGGAAGTGCCGCGACGGTTGGCGTCAATCTGGTCGAGTTCGAGGACAATGAAAACAGTTGGCTGCTCTGGGTGGAACTCATGACACGGGTCGGCCGTGTCGACATCGGACTCGGAGATGGCGTCTGAGGAGATGTCGTCTGAATTGAGTGCGTCGCTGATGACTGGCGATGGAAGGTGCGGGGGCACCGAGCGCCCCGACCGGCTCGGATCTGGGGCCGTCGCGACCGGCGGATGTTACCAGGCCAGTCGGCAGGGGGAAGGGGCAATACGATGATTTTCGTTGCTATGGCTGCGGTTTTTCTGGTTGGCGCCGTTGCGGTGTGGTTCGGTCTCGCGCGGATCCAGCGGTCCTTCGAGAGCAGCGGCAAGAGGGCGCGCCTTGCCGCCCGCCTTGCCAAGGACGCCGTACAGCGCCAGGAAGAGGCGGAGCAGCGCGCCAAGGCCGCCGAGCGTCTCGTCCTGGTCGCCGAGCAACGCAGTGATGTGGCCGAGAAGCGCGCCGCCACGGCGGATCGCAATGCCCTTGACGCCGATCGTCGTCGGGAAGAGGCGGAGCGTGCCTATCAGGATGCGGAGCGGCGCAGCCAGGACGTGGACCGCCGCCGTGAAGAGACGGAGCGCCGCGTCCAGGCCAGTGAGCGTCGCACCCAGGACGCCGAACGGCGCGCGGCCGAGGCCGAGGGCCGGACCACCGAGGCGCAGAGCCGGTTGGCGGACGTGGAGCGCGACCTTGAGGCCAAACGTCGGGACGTGGCTGCCGCCGTGGAGGACCTGCGCCGGAAGAAGCGGGAGGCGACGGAAGAGATTGCCACGTGGACGCAGTCCGAAACGGACCGGCTGAAGCAGCGCCTGCACGAGCAGTACACCATTGAAGTCACCGAAATGAGGACTCAATTGGCGAACAAGCTTGAGGCGGAATTTGAGAAGATCCAGCGTTATTTCCTGGAATTCGCCAAGAGCAAGACGGTGCTGGCCGGTGAGGATATCCAGCACTTCGTCGAAGAGAAGCTGTCCGACATGCAGAAGAAGGTGTGAGCGATGCCCCCTTCCCCCCCCACCGGGGGTGGAGGGGGAGATGAGGATGAGGACGTGCGGCGCGATCCTGCCCAACCCGTGAGGCCCAGATGACCACCCCGACCCCGAGCAATACGCTGACCCAGACCAGTGCCGACACGAGGCAGCAGACGATTCTGATCGTTGACGACGAGCCCGTCAATGCGCACCTGATTTCTCAGCTCCTGAAGCAGCACAACGTCATCGTGGCCTTGAACGGGACCGACGGGATCGACATGGCCCTGGACCAGCGGCCCGACCTGATCCTGCTCGATATCAACATGCCGGACATGCTGGGCTTCGAGGTCTGCGAGCGCCTGCGCGCCAACCCCATCACCCACGACACGCCAATTCTCTTCATCACCACCATGGACGCCATCGAAGACAAGATTCGCGGGTTCGCGGTCGGTGGCTTCGACTACATCGTCAAGCCGTATTCCAAGGAAGAGGTGGTGGCCCGGGTCAACACTCACCTCTCCCTGCGTAACCTGCGCACCGATCTGGAAGACCGTAATCGTCAGCTTCTCCGCTACAAGGGGGTCCTTGAACAGCTGGTGGTGGAGCGATTGAGCCGTGTCGCCGACGTCGGCACCAGGAGCGACGAATTTCGCAGCCTGCTGACCATCATCGAAACCATCGCCCAGATCGACGAAGGAAACCGTGGCGAAGCGGCCAATCGGCGGATTACCGATGAGTTGACCGGTATCAAGGATGAGGTTCGGGGCATCATCCGCCATCTTGGTCCCAAGCTGCGCCATCTCCGCGAAGTTCTGGACGCCGCCTCGCCTGGCAAGTAGTTTCGCGTTCCCCCCCCCCAGGGCTGTTCAGTTCTCGTCGTTTGCGGGCTCCGCCCGCGCTCGCCGTCGTGCCAAAGGCATGCGTTCCGCATGATGCCCCAGGCGGGTTTGGGCGGCAGCCCAATTCTTTCATGGGTCAGTCATTACGCTCGCCGGAATAATTCCCACGATCACGAGAGCAGGCCGACGGCGGTGAGGGTGGAGTCCGTCGGACTCGACAGGGTGGGATTGACCAGCAGGACCGTCGGCACGTCATTCCCCTTCATGCGCCAGTTGTTTCCGTGGTAGCATGCAGCGCCTGCGGGGAGGGGACGTGCATGGACCTCGGGTTCAGTTTCATCAAAGTCGAACTCTTTCCCTTGAAGTTCCTGTCGCCCAGCGCGTCCGGCGTCGTTCTCAGCGGACCGGCGGCGGCCAGTACGAGCCCTGGGCAGGTTCCGAAGGTGCAGAAATTGCCCCTGCCGTTTCGCCGGGCACTCCAGAAGAATCCCGACACCTTCTCCCTCCTCAAGTGGAACAGCGCCATTTCCGAATTCTCCGGTCGCGAGGCCGAGATGGCCGAGTTGCGCCGCTGGGCGACGGAGGGACCGCCGCTGTCGGTGCGCTTCATCACCGGCGAGGGTGGTGTCGGCAAGACTCGCCTGGCGGACGAGTTCGCCGACGACATGATCCGGGAGGGCTGGGTCGCCGGTTTCCCCGACCTGCGCACCCTGTCGGCCTATGAGGCGGGCAATCCGGGAACCCTGCTGCTCATCGACTATCCCGAGGAATACATCGCCACCATCCGGGGGATGTTCGAAAGCCTGCGGCTGCTGGGGGATGCCGGGCGCCTGCGGGTCCTGCTCCTGTCCCGGCGCGGCGCGGAGGCGTGGCGGGAGCGCTGGCGGCGATCGGGGAGGCGGTGGAGATCCGTCGCCGTCTGGCGCGGGCGAACCCGGCGCGCTTCGCGCCCGACCTGGGATCAAGCCTGGGCAATCTGGGGCTGCGTCTCCGTGAGTCCGGCGATGTTCCCGCCGCCCGCGCGGCGCTGGAGGAGGGCATACGCCTGCTCGCTCCCTATGCCGCGCGCTATCCGGGAAGCCCCCCGGCGCAGTGGTTTGCCAGCGTTCAACAATTCCTCGCCACCATCCCGCAAACGTAAGCCCACCACCCCGAATGCTACCGTATGCGCACAAGTTTGGGCAGACTGGGCTGCAGGAGTTTCGCTGTAGAAACTATCCGTTTCCCGCAAGTAAAGCCCTCCCCCATCGAGGGGGAGGGCTTGAGTTTGCTGGAGACTTGTGGACGCGCGGCGGCCCTGTCTCAGTCCCGGAAATTGACGTACTGGAGGGGCTGGTCGAGCTTCAGGGCCTTGACCATGGCGATGGTGGTCTGGAGGTCGTCGATCTTCTTGGCGGTCACCCGCAGCTCGTCGCCCTGGATGGCGGCCTGGACCTTGAGCTTGCTGTCCTTGATGGCCTTGATGATCTTCTTCGCCAGTTCCTTGTCGACGCCCTGACGGATCAGGATCACCTGTCGCAGGGTGTTGCCGGCGGCCTTTTCCGGTGGTTTGAATTCGAGGGCGGCGGCGTCGAGCTTGCGGCGGGTGATGTGGATCCGCAACAGGTCCTGCATCTGCCGCAGCTTCGGGTCGTCGTCCGCCGCCACGGTGATGACGTCGTCGGTCCGCTCGGCTGAACACTTCGAGCCCTTGAAGTCGAAGCGCTGGGCCACCTCCCGCGCCAGTCCGGCCAGGGCGTTGTCCACCTCGTGGACGTCGGTCTTGGAGACGATGTCGAAACTGGGCATGGCCATGAACTCAAAGGATGAATCCGCCGTGACCGGGTCAGCGCGGATGGCACTCGGTGCAGGAAGAATAGGGAACGATGGCGATCATTTTAAGACCGTAATGCTCGACCCCCTCCGGGCCTCCGGACTGGGGCCTGTGGCACTCGTAGCAGCCGACGTTGGCGGCACCGTGCTTCGTGTCCGTCTTCATATCCTTGTGCAGCGGCGCCTCTCCCCCCTCCTTGTGACAGGACGAGCAGGTTTCGCTTTCCTTGCTCAACGTCGGAAACGGTGTCGCGGGCGAGCCCGCCTCCGCCGCCACTCCAACGCCCACGCCCACTCCCCCCGCCATGGCCAGGAGGACCGCCCCCAGAAGTGCCGCCCTCGGCACGGGCACGCGGAAACCGATGAAAACGTTTCTGGCCTCGGTCGGCATCATCGTTCTCCATGGTCCTGCGAAGCGGGCGGCGAAGCGGGCAACCCCACCAATACCTATAACACTTCATTCGAGTTCTGTCCATAAATCCTTGGTTGTTGCCGGGGCAATCGGGAGAACAGATCAAAAGCCCCCTCCCCAGCGGGGGAAAGAGGGAGTAAAGGTTAGGACACGATGCGTTTTCGACCTTCGAGGAGTACCGCCCATATGGACAACGCAGACATCCGCGACCGACTCGTCGCCGGCATCCCGGATCATGTGATCTTCGACGGCTGGACGATGAAGGCGCTCCGGGGAGCGGCCGCGGATGCCGGGCTGGACCCTGGTGTCGTGGTCCAGGCGTTTCCGGGCGGACCGGTGGAGGCGGCCGAGCACTTCTCCGACTTCTGCGATCGGCGGATGCTGGCCGAACTGGAGCGCCGGGGCGTCGGGGCGATGAAGATCCGGGAGCGAATCGAACTCGCCATCCGCGTCCGCCTCGAGCTGGCCGGCGACCACGAGGTGGTGCGGCGCGCCCTGGCCCTGCTCGCCCTGCCGATGAACGGGGCGGCGGCCGTCCGCACCACCTGGCGCACCGTGGACGCCATGTGGCATGCCGCCGGCGACGATGCCACCGACATCAACTTCTATACCAAGCGGGCGCTGCTGGCCGGCGTCTATTCCGGGACCGTGCTGTTCTGGCTCGGAGACTCTTCCGAGGGGGGGGGCGATACCTGGGAGTTCCTCGACCGGCGCCTCGCCGACATGATGCGGGTGTTCCAGATCCGGGGACAGGTGGAAAAGCGCCTCGCCCTGCTGCCCAATCCCCTGCGGCTGTTCGGTATCGGCCAGCAGCGGTCCGGCCGGGGCGGCGGCTTCGGCGCGGCGCGGGCCGATTTCCTGCGGGGGTGAGAGGAAAGCCTCACTCCGCCGCGGTTTCGGGGGTTTCGGCCGCCTTGTCGGGCCGGGGCTTGCGCAGGCGCTTGCGGACGGCGATGACCACGCCCACGGTCAGGGCGATGCCGCCCAGCACCAGCAGGGCCTTGGTCTGGTTCTCCCCGAGAATGCGCTCGATGGCGTGGCCGAAGAAGTACCCTCCGGCCGAGAATGTCGACGCCCACAGCATCGCCGCCAGGCAGTTCAGGGTCATGAACTTCAGCCGCGAGATCCCCGTCATGCCGATGACGAAGGGGCTGATGTTGCGCACGCCATAGATGAATCGGAAGCTGAGGATATAGAGGGTCTCGTAGCGGCGCAGGATGTCGAACACCCACTCGATCCGCTTCCGCAGGTGGGGCCAGCGGTTCAGCAGCGGTGTGCCATAGTGACGTCCGATGGCGTAGTAGAGCTGGTCACCGAGGAAACTGCCGCAGAAACCGGACACCGCCACCAGATAAACGTTCATGTAGCCCTGATAGGCGGCAATCCCAGCGAGAATGACGATGGTCTCGCCTTCGAGAAAGGTGAACAGGAGTATCGCGAAGTAGCCATACGTATCGAGATATTCCTGCACCTTGTGCCGCTCCCCGGGGACATGAGGCTGTGACCGGCCGGACTTTGGCGGACCGGGGGGTGCTGCGTCAATCTCAATCGGTGGAGATGGCCCGGGGTTTCAGGCGGGTGACATGGCCCATCTTGCGACCGGGGCGAGCCTCGGCCTTGCCGTAGAGGTGAAGACGGGCGGCTGGCTCGGCCAAAAGGTCGGGCCAGCGGGCGATGTCGTCTCCCAGCAGGTTTTTCATCTCGGCGTCGGAATGGCGCTCCGGCGACCCGAGCGGCAGCCCGCAGACGGCGCGGACGAACTGCTCGAACTGGTCGGTGAGGCAGGCGTCGATGGTCCAGTGGCCCGAGTTGTGGGGACGGGGGGCCATCTCGTTGATCAACAGGGCTCCGTCGCGGCCGACGAACATCTCGATGGCCAGGAGCCCCACCAGGCCGAGGGCCGCCGCCGAGCGCTCCGCGGCGTCGAGGGCCGCGGCGGCCACCTCCGGAGACATGGGGGCCGGGGCGATGGTGGTGTCCAGGATGTGGTGGACGTGACGGTTCTCGACCGGGACGAACGCGGCCGTCCGCCCATCGACACCACGGGCGATGATGACGGAAATCTCCCGCGCGAAATCGATGAAGCCTTCCAGCACGCCGACGTCGGTCCCCATGCTCCGCCAGGCCGCCGCCGGGTCGGTGGTGGCGTCGACGCGCACCTGGCCCTTGCCGTCGTAGCCCAGCCGGGTGGTCTTGAGGATGGCCGGGGTGCCGATGATGGCGATGGCCTGGGCCAGGGACTCCGGGCCGTCCACCCGCCGCCACGGCGCGGTGGCAAGGCCGATGCCGTTGAAGAAGGCCTTCTCCAGCAGCCGGTCCTGGCCCACCTCCAGCACCGTCCACGCCGGCCGCACCGGCGCCAGGTCGGCCACCAGACGGGCGCTGTCGAGGGGGATGTTCTCGAACTCGAAGGTGATCACGTCCACCGCGGCGGCGAACGCCCGCAGGGAGTCGCGGTCGTCGTAGGCGGCGACCGTGGTGGCGGCTGCCACCTGCGAGGCCGGGCTGTCCGGCTCCGGGCAGAAGATGTGGCAGCGATAGCCGAGACGGGCGGCCGCCAGGGCGGTCATGCGCCCGAGCTGGCCACCACCGAAGATGCCGATGGTGCTTCCGGGAGGAATGGTCTGTCGGTCGATGGCCGTCATGACGCGGCGGGGGTGTCGACCGGCGCCTCGGCGACGCTCGCCGTGGTGGCGGCCCGCCGGGCGTCGAGGGCTTCCGCTACCCGCGGATCGCCGAGGGCCAGCACCGCCGCCGCCAGAAGCGCCGCGTTGGTCGCCCCGGCCGGGCCGATGGCGAGGGTGCCGACGGGGACGCCGCCGGGCATCTGCACGATCGACAGCAGGCTGTCCATCCCCTTGAGGGTCCGGCTCTCCACCGGCACCCCGAAAACCGGCAGCGGCGTCATCGACGCCGTCATGCCGGGCAGGTGGGCCGCTCCGCCCGCCCCGGCGATGATGATTTTAAGCCCCCGCTCCCGCGCCGTGGTGGCATAGCGGTAGAGACGCTCGGGCGTGCGGTGGGCGGAGACGATTCGCGTCTCATGGCCAATTCCGAGAGAAGCGAGGGTCTCGGACGCATGGCGCATGGTCTCCCAGTCCGACTGACTGCCCATGATGATGCCGACGACGGGCTGGTCCATTGGCGCGAGGTCCCCCAGAGTCTGGCGCGAAGGGAAAGAACGCATTATAGGGCTCGCCATCCCCGGTGCAAGAGTTAGGCTTTGCCGCCGCACCAGTTCTAATTATGACCCGAAGAGCGATATTTCGGGGCTAACACCCCGATTCCCGTTTGGGGCGGCTGCCCGCCATTCACCCTTCGGGTGAGCCGAGAGTTGCTGCAACGCATTGATTGGCATTGAAAATTTCATTCTACCGGCCGAATTTAGGGTTATTTTGGGCAAAGCCTTACGTGGTGTTGCGCCTTTGTCTCAAGGCCAGCACACGGGTGATCCGTACAATCGGCGGGCTGCCACCAGCACGCAGGTGGCAGCCCAGAATGCACCAGAGATGGGATTACTTCGCGCAGCGGCTGCTGACGGCGTCGAGTCGATCCTTGCCCACCAGGCGCTCGACCACGGTCCACACCGCCCTGGTCTGGAGGCCGTCCCGGGTGCGGTAGGTGGCCCGATCGGCCGGCTCGTTGGAGTAGCCCCAGAAATCCCAGCAGGCCTGCGGGTTCCTCATGTCGGCTTCCGCGAGGTTGGTGGACTTGACGACGGGGTAGAGGACCACCACGCCGTTCTTCTCCGCCCACTCGTTGTAGCCGGCGTTTTCGACGAAGGCCGGTACGCCGCCCACCAGGATGGTGCCGTAGGTGTTGGTGTTCATCTTGCAGCCGTGGAAGGCGATGTGAAGTCCGCAGCCGGCTCCGGGCTTGCGGCACTGCTTGGGCACGAACAGGAAGCCCGCGTCGTTCATCGACGCCCGGCGCAATAGGTCCTCGTTCCCGTCCAGGCCCTCCACCTGCTTGTAGCTGAACACCCGCTCCTTCAGCCACTTCTCCCGCTCGGGGCGGTTCGTCCGTTTGGGGCCGGCCCGGTCGTCGGTGGAGTTGGCGCCCGGCGTATAGAGGTGGCGGAGGATGTTGCCGGCGACGTCCGCCCCGCTGCTCACCGCCGTCTTGCACTGACCGAGCGCCACGCTGCACGAGGGGGCGTTTTTCGGGCACACGTCGGTGCAGGACCTGGTCGTGCAGGCGTTGATGAAGTTGCCGGCCAGGTCGAACGTGTCGCACTTCTGGGCCTTGTCCCAGCCGATCCAGTTGTCGGTGACGACGGCGTGGGCGGCGGGAATGCCCTTGTCATAGCGGATGGAGCGCGCATCGACGCCACTTTTCTTGTAGTACTCGAACAGTGCGTCACTGACCCCTTCGGGTAGCAGCTTGTCCTTTTGGCCGTGGAAGATATAGACGCGGCTGCCACGCAGATTTTCCGGGTTGTCGATGCCGTGTTCCTCGGCATAGATCCGCTGCGTCGACGCCCAGGTTCTCGACGCCATCTCCTCCACGCCCGCCGCATCGCGGGGACCGGTGTAGGTTTTATCGTACCAGCCGTCGATGAAGGTCTTGAATTCGGGAATGTCGGGAGTCCCGACCGCCCCGGGCAGCAGCCCCATGAAGCCGGTGCAGGCCGTCATGCCATACACGCCATTGTTGTTGCTGCAATCATACGGCCCGCCAGCCATGATGCCGGCTCCGCGGATGTGGCAGGAATGGATTACATGCAACTGATGAGCCATGAACCCGCCGGAGGAAATGCCGGATACCGTGATCCGGCCGGGGTCGATATCAATCGACAAGGGGTTCGTGGCCAGCGTCACCTCGGGAACGGCGAAAGCCGGTTGGACACCGATCGGCGACACAACCACGGCCAATAGTGCCGCTACCCAACCAAAAATCTTCATTGTCCGCATCGCATACTCCTATGGTCGATGCAGGACGCTACCATTATGACTAGTTATTGTCCATCACTCACAAAAAGCAATTGCATGACGGGGGTCACCGCCGAAACCGAGCCGCGGAGGCAACCGGGGGCCGGTTTCCCGACCGCCCGGCCCTGCTTAGCCCCAGGTTATTTTCAGGTGGATTCGCATCCGCCGGAATGTTACCATGAGCGTCAGCAGAAACGATGGTTGCGTCATCGTTATGCCTCCAGGCTCGCCGGGTGGCTGATTCCACCCGGCGGGCTCACGGTACACGCCGCCGATGGTTGCGGCAATCCCCTGACGGCAGGAGTCAGCGGGCGCGGAGGCAACCGGGGGCCGGTTTCCCGACCGCCCGGCCCTGCTTAGCCCCAGGTTATTTTCAGGTGGATTCGCGTCCGCCGGAATGTTACCATGAGCGCCAGCAGAAACGATGCTTGTCTCATCGTTATGCCTCCAGGCTCGCCGGGTGGCCAATTCCGCCCGGCGGGCTCACGGTGCACGCCGCCGATGGTTGCGGCAATCCCCTGACGGCGGGAGTCCGCGGGCGCGGAGGCAACCGGGGGCCGGTTTCCCGACCGCCCGGCCCTGCTTAGCCCCAGGTTATTTTCAGGTGGATTCGTATCCGCCGGAATGTTATACCCTGAATCCGCTGAGTCCCGGAAAAATGCCGAAATGGGTTGCGCGATGAAGCAGAATAGATTCGAATCGGGGTATGATCAAAGCTGGTTTCCTGACCGAAGAAGAACGCAAAG
>JAMOBE010000152.1:0-5877 GCA_039908285.1 Alphaproteobacteria bacterium | reverse complement strand
CTAGGAAGTGGCGCCGTCTTTACCAGTGATCATTTATTAATAAATAATATACGATAAAGTAATATATTTACATGCGTCTCACGTAAGCCTATGTCAAACTCCGCTGCATCCGTGTTTATCCGTGGATATCCGTGTTCATCCGTGTTGCGCCTTCTTTCTTTTGGCCGCAAGGCTGGTGATCGGTTCCTGACGCGGTAAGGTCAGGACATCCCTGCTACATCTCCCGCATGGCGCCGCGAGCCCCGTCCAGGAACGGTGACAAAAGGTACTGGAATATCGTGCGGTCGCCGATCAGCACGTCGGCGGTCACCTGGACGCCGGGATAGAGCTTGTAGCGCAACTTGCCCGAATGGAAGGCGTCCTGAGAGGTCTCGATGCGGATCTCGTAGAACGCCCCCTTGTCGTTGACGATGGTGTCGGGGCTGACCAGCGCGACCACGCCGTCGATGTGGCCAAAGCGCGCGGCGTCCGAATAGGCGAGCCTGATGCGCGCCGGCAGGCCTTTCTCCACATAGCCGACGAAGTAGGTGGGCAGACGGGCCTTGATCACCAGCCGGTCCTCGACGGGGACGATGTCCACCACCGTCTTGCCGGCCTGCACCACGCCGCCCCTGGTCACCACGTAGAGGGTCTTGATGATGCCGTCGTCGGGGGAGCGCAGGACGGTGCGGCGCAGGCTGTCGGTGTACTTGCCGAGACGCTGGCCGAGTTCCTCCAGTTCACGCCGGACCCGCGACAGTTCGGACGTGGCTTCCTCGATGGGGCGCTGGCGCAGGGACTCGAGTTCGACGCGGGCCTCCTTCTGCGCCGCCCGGACGCGTTTCAGGCCGGCGGTATCCTCCTCGATGCGCCCCTTCTGCGTCGAGGCCTCGCGCAGCAGGGCCAGGTGGTTGAGACGACTCGACAGTTCCTGCTTCAGTAGTCTCTCGCTGATTTCGATCTGCTCTCCCAGCAGCTTGAGGGTGTTCTCGGCGTTCCGGATGCGGGCGGCGATCTCCTGCTCGGCGTGTTCGTGCTGGGCGATCGTCTCCGTCTGCTTGCGGAGCGCGTTGGCCAGGCGATCCCGGCGACTGCGGAACACTTCGCGGGACTGGGCGACGATCTGGGGATGCCGATCCACCAGGTCGGCGGGATAGCCGGGATCGCCGTGGCCCGCCTGCTCGGCCTCCAGGCGCGCCCGGTCGGCGGTCAGGGCGGCGAGGCGCAGAGTCAGCTCGTTGACGTCGGCCTCGCTGGAGATGGTCTCGAGGGTCAGCAAAGGCTGGCCGGCCGTCACCCGATCCCCCTCGCGCACGAAGATCTCCGACACGATGCCGCCTTCCAGGTGCTGTACGCTCTTCACCTGGGACGAGGGGATCACCTCGCCGGTCGCCACGGCGACGATGTCGAGCCGCCCGAACAGGCCGGCGATCAGCAGCGCGACGAACAGCGCGCCGCAAAGGACGATGAACAGGCGGGTGGGGCCGGCTTCGGGATCGGTCGGCGTCCCGCCGATGGGGGGATCCGGGAGGTCAGACATCGGCGCTCTCCCGGCCGCTCCGCGCCGATCGTGTCAGACGGGGAATCGGCTTGACGCCAAGGTCAAGGACGACGTCGGCGCCCTTCAGGGCGGAGGGATCATGGGACACCACCACCAGGGTGGTTCCACGCGCCGCCAGTCCGTTGACCACGGCATGCAGGGCGGCGACGCCTTCACCGTCCATGCCCTCGGTCGGCTCGTCGAACACGGCGAGACGAATGGGATTGACCAGCGCCCGGGCCAGCGCCAGGCGGCGGCGCAGTCCCAGGGCCAGCGTGCGGCCGCCATCGACGATGGGGGTCTCCAGTCCCTGCGGCTGTCCATCGACGAAGCCCTTGAGGCCAGCCGAGGCCAGGATGGCGTTCAGCCGCTCCGTATCGAGGGTCGGATCGAGGGCGCGCAGATTGTCGCCGATGGACCCGGGCAGAAAGGTGGGCTCCTGCGGCAGATAGCCCACCTGACGGCGCCACCAGCGGGAGTCGAGCTGGCGCAGGTCGATGCCGTCCGCCATCACCTGGCCACGCCCCGGCTCCAGGAGACCCACCAGCAGGCGAGCCAGCGTGGTCTTGCCCGAGCCGTTGGGGCCGGTCACCAGCATCACCTGGCCGGGGGCAAGCTGAAGGTCGAGGGACTCGAACAGCGGCATGGGCGCGCCGGGAAACGTGAAGGCCACGTCCATCAACGCCACCCGGCCGGAGAAGGTGGGCGGCCGCGTGCCTCCCCGGCTTTCCCGCGGCAGGGCGGTGAAGTCCTCCACCACCTTCAGGGCCTGATTGGCCCGGGCAAAGGTGTCCAGCATGGCGGCGAACCGCGATACCGGCTGCAGCGCGCGGGCGGCCAGGATGTTGGCGCCGATCATCGCCCCGGCCGTCAGGTCGCCCCTCACCACCAGCACGCTTCCGAAACAGATGATGGCGATGCCCTGAAGCCCGCCGATCACCCCCGAGAGGGTCGTCACCGCCCCCTGTATGCCGCCGACGGTTTCGCGACTTCGGGACAGGGCGTCGCGGTCGCGCTCCCACCGGGACTTCAGCCCGTCGGCGCCGAGAAACGCCCGCACCGTGTCGGTCGCCGCCACCGCCGCCGCCACCACGGCGCCCACATTGGCCTGGGCATCGGTCACCCGCCGCGTCGGCGTGCGCAGGCGCCACTGGCTGAGCAGCGTCGTGCCGACCTGAAGCCCCCAGACCAGCAGCGCGACCGTCCCGAGAGCCGGGTGCAGCACGAACAGGGCGCCGATGAACAGCACGGCGAACGGCAGGTCCATCAGGGAGGCCAGATTGGCGGCGGAGTAGGCCTGCTCGACGGCATCCAGGCCACGGATCACCTCCTGCCGGTGGGACTGGGGCACCCGCTCCAGGGCGGCGGGACGGCTATCCAGCAGGGTGGTCATGGCGGCGCTGGCCAGCGCCCGGTTGGGCTCGCGGACGACCAGCCGGGCGAGGCGAGTCCGCGCCTCGCGAAAGGCCGCCTCGAACAGCACCGCGGTGACGGCGATGACCGTGAGTGTGACCAGGGTCGCATCGACGCCAAAGCCGATGTAGCGGTTCATCACCTGCATCACGTAGAGCGTGCTGGTGAACCCGAGGACGTTGATGATGACGCTGGCCAGCAGGATCTCGACCACCAGGCCACGCCGGACCGCCAGTCGCTCCACAAGCTCGGCGACGCCCCGCCTCATCGCGCGGCGGCCAGGGCGGCCATTTCCGCCTGGGTCAGTCTCCCCATGCGGTAGAGCAGGGTCACCGCGGCGATGGTCACGTCGGCCTCGGCCGAGGCGGCGTCGCTCAGGGCGTTGATGGCCGTGGTCTCGCCGTTCAGCACGTCGAGGAGGGAGCGCGAGCCCATCTCCCGCTCCTTGCGCGCCAGTTCCAGGAAGGCGTTGGAGAGGGCCGCCTGATCCTGGAGGTAGCGCAGATTGGCCTGTGCCGTCTGCAAGCCCTGCCAGGCATTGCGGACCGCCTCCTCCGTCTGCTCGTTGGTCTGGCGCACCCGGCTTTCCGCCGCCGAGACGCCGCTTTCCGCCGCGCGGATGCTGTTGAGCGCGGTCAGGCCAAGATTGATCGGCAGTTTGAGCTGAACCTTGCCGCTGATGTCCTTCTTGTCGCCGACGGTTCCGTCGGCATGGGTCTGTCGCTTGTGCTCGGTGATGGCTTCCAGCCTGGGAAGAAAGCCCTTGGCCGTGGCCGCCCGCACCTGCTGGCGCGAGATGTCGGCTGTCAGCCTGGCAAGCCGGATCTGCAGGCTGCGCTCCAGGGTCCTGGCCAGGGCGTCGTCGGCATTGCGCGGCAGATTGCCCGTGTCGAGCCTGGGCTTGACCAGTTTCGCCGCATCCTTCGGCGGCGCCCCGAAGACGACGCGAAACCGGTTGAGGGCCTGGTCATACTGTCCTTCCGCCCGCACCAGGCGGGCCTGGGCGCCGGCCATCTGCGATTTGACCTGCAGCACGTCGGTGGTATAGCCGCCGCCGCTCTGCACCCGGGCTTCCTCCATGCCGGTCTGACGGCGGATGTTGGCCTCGGCCTGGCGGGCGTAGGTCAGGGTCTCGGCGGCCCGGATCATGTTGACGTAGGCCGTGGCGGCCTCCAGGTACAGGGCCTGCTCGGCGTCGGTGACCGCCAGTTCCGCCCGGGTCTCCTGCAACGCCGCGGTGTCGATGGCGGCCCCGGTCTTGCCGAAGTCATAGAGAAGCTGCGTCACCGTAACGCTGTACTCGCGGGGGAGCAGATCGGTCTGCGTGCCGTCGGGCTTGTGCTGCTTCTGGCGGCCGCCCGATGCCGAGAAGGTGGCCTCGGGATACCAGTCGCCCCAGGCCTCGGCGGCTTTCTCGGCGGCTCCCACCCGTTCGTGGCGCAGGGCCTCCAGCTTCGGGTCGCGGCCCAGCGCCGCGGGGAGGTAGTCATGGAGAGTCTCGGCCTCCGCCGGCACTGCCGCAAGCCACAGGCTCAAGGCAACGCTCCGTCGCCAGCCACACCCCACGACAAAAGGCACGCCAATCCCCCGAATTGGTCGACACGTAAATGCACCGAATTGGTCGACACGTAAATGCACACTGAAGATGATGTCATTCTCTGTCAACTATGACCAAAGGCGACCTGCGTGTGGCTGACCTGGGAGTCGATGACTGCCAGTAGAGTCAGTTCGCCTGTGGAGACATGGTTTGTCTGGTCACCATTCTCCACATAGGCGAACACCGCCGTCTCAGTCTCGCCGTGAGCCAGAATCAGGCCATCGTCCCCCATGGCAGCGGTGACGCCACGGCCATTCCCGTGATCATTCAGGGTGGCGATCAGGGTGGTGAAGCCGTCCTGGGTCAGGTCGGAGTCGTGCAGGCCACCGAGGTCAAGACCCTCGACCCCGCCGGCGCCGAAATTCGCCGCCGAGTCCCTGGCCAGGCTCAAGGCGCCGTCCGGGGTGCCGGCGTCGTCCAGGGCGGTCTTCAGTGCTCCGTCGATGACGATGCGGTCGCCGCCCGCGCCGTCGAAGCCGGTCACCCGGTCGTAGCCCGTGTTGCTTCCGACGGCGGCGCCATCGGACAGGGACTCGATCACCAGGGTGTCGGCGCCCCCCCGGAAGGTCAGAACGTCGGCGCCGCCCCGGCCGGCGAAGGCGGTGCCGTCGCTCGCGGCAATCAGGGTATCGGCTCCGCCTGAGCCCTCCACCCGCTCGATCCCGGTCACCGTCTGATCGGAGAGATCGAGCGTCCCCGCATCGGAGAACACCAGCCGATCCTCGCCGGCCGACCCATGCAGCTCGGACAGGCTCTCCGTCTGGGCCCGGGTCAGGGTGATGGTGCCGCCCGCCGGGGCGAACTCGAGGATCGTGCGCCCGTGATCGCCGGCATCGGCGGCGGCGCGCCCCACCAGGTCCAGGCCATCCGACCGATAGACGGCGTCCAGAACCACGCCCGTGCCGGGATCCCGGCCGGTGATGGCGTCGAACAGGCCCGAGTAGGTGTCCCACTGGGCGACTCTGAACGTGTCGCCGACGCTGGGCTGGAAGCCGTACAGCAGCGAGACGTCCACCAGGCCGCCCAGAGTGAAATGACCGGTGACCCGCAGCACGTCGTAACCGGTTCCCGACTGGGTGCCGGCCAGCTCGGCCTGGTAGTGACCCGTGGTGCCCTGGGCGAAGTCGCCCTCGATGATCCCAAGCCCCGGCGAGGCGCCCACCGTCACCGTGCCGTTGTTGGTGTAGGTCCCGACGCCCGAGGTGCTGAGGGTGGCTCCGGTGGCGATGGTGATGGTGCCGCCCGTCTCGTTGATGAAGGTGCCGAGGTTGTCAGAGTCGGTCACGGTGAAGGTGCCGATGTTGATGTCGATCAGGCCGTAATTGCGGAACGTGTCGCCGCCGCTGAG
>JAMOBE010000151.1:0-5884 GCA_039908285.1 Alphaproteobacteria bacterium | reverse complement strand
TCAAGCGAGGGATAGCGGATCTCCTGCATGTTCTTGTTGGTCGCAATCTTACCGATCAGCCGGATCGCCTTTGCCGCCAGCCGCCGCTGGGCCGCGTCGTCCTTCAGGCAACGGAAATAAATGCGGCCCTCGCTGATACGTGGTGCTATCGGTCGGGCCTTGCCATCGATCCACAGCTCCGACGGCTCCTCTCGGACATGCGAGCGCTCGAAGGTCGCATTGGGATAGGGATTATCCGTAATCCAGCACGTCGTCTTATAGCCCGGGCTCTGAAACCAGGTCGGTTCCCAGTCCGGATCGAGCACAACTTCGATATAGGGCCTCCTGCATTCGGCGAGAGTGCTCACCAACCTCAATTGCGGGGGATCCGGCTTGGCGTTCTCCCCGTGTCCCAGCCGATCAAAATACCGTATCCCCGGGAACACCGTATGCAACAACTCATCGTAGTTCGCCTCATCCCTGGGCGAAAAGGCGAAATACCGTTGTGGAACGTGCAGAGGTGGTATTGGTTTCCATGGCATGCGGCGAGTATATGCCGCATGCCATGGATGCGCAAGAGTCAGTTGCTGGCACCTCCTTCCTTCCCGTCACCGCCAGGGTCGGTCTTGCCGGGTTTGTGGTTCTTCCACTTGCCGAAGATCTCGCGGCACTTGTCCCGCACCATGGTGCGGTATTCGTCCTCGTCCATGCCGGGACGCAGCTTCGGAATGGCCGTCACCAGGTCCTCACCCACCTTGCCGATCAGCTCGGCCAGTTGGCGCCGCTCGCCCGCGGTCGGTGTCGTGCCATCCTTCAGCGTGCTGACGGTGTTGGCGTGTGCACGGTCATCCTCATTGCCATTTCGCTCCCAGGTCAGGTCGGGATAGTTGCCGCCGAGGCGCCCATGCTTATCCTCGGGGGTTTTGGGGCCGGGGAGGTGCTTTTCGCCCTGGTACACATCTTTTCCACCATCCTTGGTTGCGCCGCCGATATGATCGATGCTGCCCGAAAGTTCAGGGAATTCCTGGCCAAGCACTTCCTTGCAGGTCTCGGCGACGATGTCGTTGCCCTTCTGGGTGTGGGCGTCACCGCGGCGGTTTTCGAACGGCCGCATGATTTCCTTCATCACCCCCTCGGGGAGGGCGTCCCGCGTGCCCTTTTCTCCCGTGGTCCCGTCCGGACGCTGGTCCTGCGGCGTGTCTCCCGTCACGCTGCCGATCGCCACGCCTCCAGCGACGCCGGCGGCGGCCTTGCCTGCTTCCTTGGCAAAGATCTTGGCTCCTTCGTCGATGAGCACTTTTCCCGCCTTGAGCACCAGGCCCGCCTGCGCCACCTGCTGTGGGTTTTCCTCATCTTCCACCTCTCCCTCCGTCGCAGCCTCGTTCGCCCGGTCCGGGGCCTCGGCCGCAAGGATGCCGAGCGGTCGGGGCGCGGGGGGATCACCGCCCAGAAAAGCGCGTCTCTGCTGGTCATCGGGCAGGTTGGCGAGAATGGCGGAGGCGTAGCCGTCGGCGCGATCCGGGGCCTGCTCGCGAAGCTGCTCGACCAGGTCCCGGGCGCGGGCAACACCGGCCGGACCGCGCTCGACGACATCGAGGGCCGTCCAGCGCGGGTGCTCTCCGTCGGTCCCGTTCCGGCGCAGATAGTCGGCACTGCGCCGATTCATGGCAAACGTGTCGCCGCTCACCTCCGGCAGGTCGGGGACCGGACGCAGAGTCGGCGACGGCGGACGCGTGACGAGAAGCCCTTCCTCGCCCCGCTGCACCCGCGCGTGATGGTCCTCCACCTGCCGGGCGGAGGGGGGCGTGTAGACATCGAGGAGGTCGCCGAGATGCTTCCTGGCGGTGGTGATGGTCGGCCCGCCCGGATTGATGATCCCGTCCACCTCCAGCCCGTTCCGGCCCTGGAAGTCCCGGATGCCCTTGTCCAGGACCGAGCCCACATAGCCGGTCGGGCCGTCGAAGCCCTTGAGGTCGAAGTGACCGGCATTGCCCATCACGGTCTCGACCTTGATCACGTCCTCCGGGTCGTTGGGCTGCTCCCAGCCCACCGGTCGTCCGAGGTCGAACCAGCCGCCGCGACGCCCCGCGCCGGAGCCATCGCGCTGTCCATACTCGAAAAGGTTCATGGCGAAACGCCCTCCTTCCTGCTGTTTCCCGATCGGGGTCGATGCCCCACCGACAGACAGGAACACAAGACGAACATTCTTGTCAAGGCTTACAGTCCTGCATTAGGACAATGCTCTGGTGACTGCCGAATTTAGGATCATTCACCCACGGCGAACCGCGCCTGCACCCTCGATCCGCATTTTCCGATCCAGGTAGTGGAAGCCGTCGAGGAATTTGGCCTCAGCCGCGCGGGAGGGCAGGGGCTCGAGACGCACGTCCAGGGGCTTTTCGCGAAACCCCAGCACCGAGCTTACCTCCTCCAGGGTGAAGCCGGCGAGCTGGACCGCCTCGGTGGCCGCGGCGGCGATGTCGGCCCGCTTGATCAGGGCCTTGACGTCCGGATCCACCCGTGGCGGCAGGCCGAACCGCATGTGAACGGCGCACTGCAGCCGGTCCTCCACCTCCTTGAACACGTCGCCCACCACGTGCTTCAGGGGGGTGATGAGGTCATGGGTGACGTACTCCGAGGCGTCGTGGAGCTTCGCCGCCATCAGCACCGACGCTGGCGCCCGTGGCCACAGGCGGCGGACGATGTCCACCACGAAGTCCGAGTGCTGGGCGACACTCCAGCCATGATCGCCGCTGGTCTGGCCATTCCAGCGGGTATTGCGCGACAGACCAAGGGCGATGTCGCCGATCTCGATGTCCAGCGGCGAGGGATCCACCAGATTGAGCCGCCGTCCCGACAGCATTCTCTGCCAGGTCCGTGGCGCCCATTCGCTCAATCGCGCAGCATCGTCCGCTGATACTTTTCGTGTCATGACATCCTCGGTAGTATACGGTCGCGCGGATCCCATATACCAAGCCATGGACAACGGGAAACCCCACACCATGCCGCCAACCAGGGACGGGCTCAAGCGCCGTATCGAGCAGGCCCGCGGACGGGCCCGGGCCGATCTGGTCATCCGCGACACCCGCTTCCTCAGCGTGGCGACGGGGGAGATCGCCCGCGGCGACATCGCCGTGTGCGGCGACACCATAGTCGGCACCTACGAGGACTATCGCGGCGTCGAGGAGATCGACGGCCGCGACCTGATCGTCGTTCCGGGCTTCATCGACACCCATGTGCATGTGGAAAGCTCGCTGGTGACGCCGGCCGAGTTCGACCGCTGCGTCCTGCCGCGCGGCACCACCACCGCCATCTGCGACCCCCACGAGATCGCCAACGTGCTGGGGATGGCCGGTCTGCGCTATTTCCTGGACAGCGCCGTCTCCCTTGCCATGGATCTCCGGGTGCAGATATCGAGCTGCGTGCCGGCGACGCACCTCGAGACCTCGGGCGCCCGCCTGACCGCCGCCGACCTGGCGCCGCTGCGTGACCACCCGGGGGTGATCGGCCTCGCCGAGATGATGAACTTCCCCGGTGTGCTGGCCGGGGACGACGAGGTCCTGGACAAGCTGGTGGCCTTCGCCGGGCGGCCCATCGACGGGCACTGCCCGCTGCTGACGGGACGGGACCTCAACGCCTACGCCGCCTGCGGGGTGCGCAATTGCCACGAAAGCACCTCCCTGCCCGAGGCCATGGAGAAGCTGCGCAAGGGCCTGCAGGTGCTGATCCGCGACGGCTCGGTGTCCAAGGACGTGGCGGCACTGGCGCCGCTGGTGACCGAGGCCACCTGGCCCTTCACCGCCTTCTGCACCGATGACCGCAACCCCCTCGACATCGCCGAGCAGGGTCACATGGACCACCTGATCCGCGCGGCCATCGCCCAGGGTGCCCCGCCGGTCGCCGTCTACCGCGCGGCGACCTTCGCGGCGGCACGGGGCTTCGGCCTGATGGACCGCGGCATGATCGCCCCCGGCTATCGGGCCGACCTGGTGCTGCTGTCCGACTTCGCCACCTGCGCGGTGGAGGGGGTGATCCGCAACGGCCGGCCGGTCGGTCCCCATACCTTCGATGCCGTCGAGCGCCTGGCGCCCATCGGGCTCGACTCGATGCGCCTCGCACCGGCATCACCGGAGGACTTCGCCGTCCCGACCAGCGGACCGAGTGGTCCCGTGATCGGCGTCATCCCCGGCAGCATCCTGACCGATCACCTGACCTTGAGTCTGCCATGGCGGGACGGACTGCGTCTCGCCGACCCGGCGGCCGGTATCCACAAGGTGTGCGTCCTGGCCCGCCACGGCGGCCCCCGCAGCATCGGCCGGGGCTTCGTGCGAGGCTTCGGCTTCCCGCGGGGCGCGCTGGCCTCGAGCGTCGGCCACGACAGCCACAACGTGATCGTGGTCGGAGCCGACGATGCCGACATGGCGCTGGCCGTCAACCGGCTGATCGAGCTGCGGGGCGGGTTCGTCGCGGTGTGCGACGGTGAGGTTCGGGCCGAGCTGGCCCTGCCCATCGCCGGACTGATGAGCGACCTACCGTTCGGTGCTGTGCGGGACCGCCTGCGACCCCTGCGAGCCGCCGTCCGCGCCATGGGCTGCCCCCTGGCCGAGCCTTTCCTGCAACTCGCCTTCCTGCCGCTGCCGGTGATCCCCCACCTGAAGATCACCGACCGCGGACTGGTGGACGTGGACCGGTTCGCGCTGATTCCGACGTGACGCCGACTTTCCGTCCGCGGTACTGGGTGACCGGGGCCAGGCTGTCCCAGCCGGTGAGTCCCCCCACCGGCCGCAGGCGCGATATGGCGATGCGGACCAGGTCTCCGCCGTTTGTCTCGCGCCAGGCCAGCAGGCGGGCCTCGGCCTCGAGGGTGACGGCGTTGGCCACCAGGCGTCCCCCCGGGGATAGGGCCGTCCAGCAGGCCTCCAGCAGCCCCGGCCGCGCCACGTTGCCGCCGACGAACACCGCGTCCGGCGGCCCGGGAAGGCCGCTCAGGCCGTCGGGCGCCTCCGCCTGGACGATGGCGAGCCGCGGCACCCCGAGACGGGCGGCATTGGCGGCGATGGCGGAGAGGCGGCCCGGGTCGCGCTCCACGGCGACCGCCCGGGTATGGGGGTGGGCGCGCAGCCACTCGATGGCGATCGATCCGGCCCCGGCGCCGATGTCCCACAGCAAAGCACCCGCCCACGGCTCCAGGGCGGCCAGGGTGATGGCCCGCACCTCGCGCTTGGTGAGCTGGCCGTCGTGGGTGTAGGCGTCGTCCGGCAGTCCCGGCACCCGGCCCATGATTGCCGCGTCGTCGTCCGCCGCGCAGGTGATGGCCAGGGTGTTGAGATCGGCGACCCGCGTGCTCCCCCAGTCCCGCGCCATGCCATCGTGGCGCCGCTCCGCCGGACCGCCCATGTGCTCGAACACCGCGAGGCGACTTTGACCAAAGCCATGGGACACCAGCAGGGCGGCGGCGGCGGCCGGGGTGGCGCCGTCCTCCGACAGGGCCAGAAGCCTGGCCTCCGGCGCCAGGTGCAGCGCCAGGGCCGCGAGGGGCCGGCCATGCAGCGTCAGCGTCTCCACGGCGTCCAGCGGCCAGCCCAGCCGGGCGGCGGCCAGGGAAAAGGCGCCGACATGGGGCACCACGGTCATTTCTCCCGGGGGCAGCCGGCGGGCCAGGGTGGCGCCGATGCCATGCAGCATGGGGTCGCCGCTCGCCAGCACCACCACCCGCTGTCCGGAGCGGGCGGCGATGGCGGCGAGGGTCTCCTCGAGGCCGGCCCAGGGAAGGCGCTCGGCGGCGGCGGGAATGGCCTCGGCGGCCAGGGCAAGCTGGCGCTCGCCGCCGAACACGCAGGCCGCGTCCCCGAGGGCGGCGCGGGCGGCGGGGGGCAGGCCGGCCGCGCCGTCCTCGCCGATGCCCACC
>JAMOBE010000150.1:0-5929 GCA_039908285.1 Alphaproteobacteria bacterium | reverse complement strand
TTGAGTTTTTTCCACAATGGCCCGGTCCATGTCTGGCCCAATGGCCGCCTGCCGGATGAGCCTGAGCCCGCCGTCCCGAGCCTCGGGGTATTCGGGCCGGATGCGGCGGTCATGGGCTGTATCGGTCCGGACGACGAGTGCTGGGCCATCGGCGGCAACGATCTTTCCGCCCGCTCGTCGCTCTACCGCATCGACCAGACCGGGGCGGTCGAGTTCTTCGACCTGTCACCGCTGGTGCTGGGTGCCAAGGTCATCACCTACGATCCCGGCTCCGGATGCCTGTTCATCATCGGCGACCGCCTGATCAAGTGGAGCGTTACCACCCGCTCCCAGGTCGGGGCGGCCCTGTACGATGTCGCCGATTGGACGTACCACCGCTCCGCCTTCAAGAAGGGCGTGGTCGGCCGCACCCTCTGGTGCAGCCGCTCCGGCACGGCGCGGGCCATCGACACCGTGACGCTGGCGACCGTCCGCACCGAGAGGATTCCGGACTGGAGCGTCAGTGACCGCTCCGCCGTCTGCCTTGAGCCGATCTGCAACGCCCTGTGGACCCTCGGTGTCCTCAACGGCAGCGGCGCGGTGAAGATGCTGCTGGACCGGGTCGGGGCCGGCGGCACCACCGTCGATCTGGTGGTCGCCGAGATCGCCGGCATGGCCGGACTGGAGCTTAAGGATCTGGACGTGTCGGATCTGGCCAATGACACCGTGCAGGGCTACATCATCGGCCGCCGCTCGACGGCCCGCTCCTGCATAGAGCAGCTGATGCAGGCCTTCTTCTTTGATGCGGTCGAGAGCGGCGGGGCGCTGAAGTTCGTCAAGCGCGGCCGGGCATCGTGCGCGACGCTCTCCACGGGCGATCTGGCGGCCACGGCACCGGGCTCGGACCCACCGCCGCCCCTGGTCGTCACCCGTGTCCAGGACGTCGAGTTGCCGGCGCTCGTCAACGTCCTCTATATGAACCCGGACACCGACTACCAGCAGGGACACCAGCAGGCGCGGCGGCTGGCGGTGGCGACGACGGACCAGTCGGTGACGGTCGAACTGCCGCTGGTCCTGACCGATACCCAGGCGGCACGGCTGGCCGAGACCGTGCTGTTCACCGCCTGGACCGAGCGCAGCCGCTTCGAGTTCAGGACCACCCGCCGGTTCGCCCGCCTGGAACCCACCGACGTCATCACGGTGATCGACGGCTCGTCGGCCCACATCTTGCGCATCATCGACACCACCCTTGGCGCTGACGGCGTGCTCCAGGTCAAGGCCGTCGCCGAGGACGAAGAGGTCTACGTCTCCACCCGCACCGGCGTTATGGCCGAGTTCGAGGCCGGCACCATCGAGTTCCAGGGACCCACCACCCTGCACCTGATCGACTGTCCGATGCTGGGCGATGGGGACGATGACCCGGGCTTCTATTGCGCGGTCAATGGCCAGTCCGACGCCTGGCGCGGCGCCACGATGTATTCCTCCTCGGACGGCGTGACGTGGAACGAGGTCCTTTCGTTCTTCGGCGAAGCCACGGCCGGCGTCGCGATCACTGCGCTGCCCGACTGTCCACGCTTCGCCACCTGGGACCGCATGAACACGGTGGACGTCCGCATGCTGCGCGGCGACCTGGCCAGTGCCGGCTCGGAACTGGAGGTCTTGAACGGCGCCAACGCCATCGTGCTCGGCGACGAGATTCTTCAGTTCGCGACCGCCGTGGAGATCGACGAGGGCGTCTACCGCCTGTCGAATCTGTTGCGTGGGCGGCGCGGCACCGAGTGGGCGTGCGGTGGCCATGCCGTCGGGGAGCGGATGGTGAAGCTCGACGCCATCGCCATCCAGCGCATCGGCATGTCGTCCGCCGCCATCGGTCAGTCGATCCAATACAAGGCGGTGACTTTCGGCCAGTTCCTCGACGAAGTGGCCGTGCGCTCCTTCGCCAACTCCGCCCGGGCATGCAAGCCTTACGCGCCCGTCCACATCCACGGCAGCCGCGACGGCTCCGGCACCCTGACCATCACCTGGATCCGCCGAGCGCGGATGGGCGGTGAATGGCGGGACGGCGTGGACGTGGCCCTGGGCGAAACGACCGAGGCCTACGAGGTCGACATCTTCAACGGCTCCACGGTGGTCCGCACCATCGCGGTGTCAGCGCCGACCGCCTCCTACACCGCCGCCCAGCAGACGGCCGACTTCGGCTCTGTCCAGGCCGGCATCTCGGTCAAAATCTACCAGATGAACACCACAGTCGGTCGGGGCATGCCAGGGGGAGCCACAGCATGAGCACCAGTCCCAATCTTGGAATCGAGCACATCATCCCCTCCCAGTACCAGAAGGAGGTGACGGCAAATGCCGCCTTCGACGCCCTGGACGGCGCCATCACCGGTCTCCTGGAGGTGTCGTTGTCCTCGGGCGACGTCACCCTGACGGCCGCACAGGCGCTCATCACCATGGTGATCCGCACCACCGGCACCATGACCGGCGCCACCGCGATCACGGTTCCAAACAATCGGAAGCTGTATACCATCCTGCACGATGCTGCGGGTGGCTTCACCGTGACGATCAAGACGGCTGCCGGCACCGGCGCCACCGTTCCGGCCGGCGAGCGGGCCGTCGTCTATTGCGATGGCGCCAACGTGGTCGAGGTGCTGCGCGCCGCACCCGCCGTCACCGCGGCACCGTTCGATGTCGGCTGCACCTTCAACGGGTCTCCGGGAGCCTCCGCCGTCTTGCTGCGCCTGCCGCTGGCCCGCGCCGTAACCTTCCCGGCTGGTCTGGCCGGATCGCGCGGGGTGGCGGGGACCGTGCCCACGGCGGTCGCCACCTTCGACATCCGCCGTAATGGCGCCGTGTTCGGCACTATGACCTTCGCCGCCGGCGCCACCACCGCCACCTTCGCCGCCGCGTCGGCCACGGTGTTCGCGGCCGGTGACGTGCTGTCTGTGGTGTCTCCGGCCACGCCGGACACGACGCTCCAGGACCTTGGCCTGACACTCGCGGGAGTACGCTGATGGCAATCCGACTCATCGAAGGCTTCGACGCCTGCACTGACGTCACCCGGTATCACGGCAAATGGACGTCCATCACGGGGTGCACACTCTCCTCGACGGGCGGCAGGTTCAACTCCGGATACGTGTCCGTCTCCAACAACGGCGCGATCCAGCGCACCTTTGACCCACAGCAGACCTGGGTCATCGGCTTTGCCTGGCAGTACACCAGCAGCGCTCCCAATACCGCCATCCTTGCTCTCGAGGACGGGGTCACCACGCAGATCACCATCGACAAGGACGCGGCCGGGTCCCTCCGCATCCTTCGCGGCACAACCACCGTGCTAGCCACCAGCAGTGCCGCCGTTTCGGCAAATACCTGGTACTATGTCGAGGTAAAAGCGCTCATTGCCAACAGCGGCGGATACGTGATCGTCAGGGTCAATGGCACCGAGTTCGTGTCCGTCGCCAACGCCGATACCCAGAACTCCTCCAGCAATGCCTGGGCAAGCAGCATAAAATTCCTCCAAACTGTCTCTGGAAACTTCAACAAATACGACGACGTCTACGTCCTGGACGGCACCGGCACCCCCAACGACTTCCTCGGCGATCACCGGGTCCGCACCCTGCTGCCGGCCGCCGATGACGCGGTCCAGTTCACGCGGTCAACCGGCGCCTACAATTACGCCAACGTTGACGACCCGAGTCCCGACGATGACGGCACGTACAACGAGAGCAGCACGGCAGGCGCCAGGGACCTGCTGCGCTTCGCCAGCCTGCCGGCCAATCCCGGCGCTGTTCGGTGCGTCCAGGTCTCGGCTCGGGCGCGCAAGGATGACGCCGGAGCCCGATCCTTGCGTACCGTGGTGAAGTCCGGCGTCACCGAGGCCACCGGCGCGTCCAACGCCCTCGGTACCAGCTACCAGTACGTCGCCGACGTGTTCGCGACCGATCCCGCGACAGGAGCAGCCTGGACCGACACTGCCGTCAACGCGGCCAGCTTTGGGTACGAGGTGGCATCATGACCGCCGCCCGCGTCACCCAGACCACCATCGAGGTCCTGACCCAGGGCGCGCCCAAGGCCCTGGTCTCCCACGTCCTCACCGAGGTCCTCACCACCGGCACCGCGAAGGCCCTCGTCACCCACCTGGTGCTCGAAGTCCTGGCGCCCGTGGGCGGCGGCGGTCCAGCGCCTGCTGCCAGTCAGCCCGTCGTGGTCATCATCACCTGAACCACCTGTTTCCCCGATCCATTCCACGGCCGTCTCGCAGGCGGCCGTTTTTGTCTGGAGGCCACCATGACCGTCATCCGCCGAAACTCGGCCCGCGGGCTGAAGAATGGGAACCCATGCGCGGTTCGTATCGACCCGAAGCGTCGCTGGGAAGGCCGGATTCCCATTAGCCGCAACCTCGATGGCGAAGTGGAGGAGTTCGAAGACCCTCGGTTCGGGCTGCGAGCCGCCGTCGTCCTGATTCTTGACTATGCCGAGAAGGGCAGTGCGGACACCATCGCCAAACTCATTCGCCTGTGGGTGTACCCCGGCAGCCCCGCGGCAATCCCCCTGGCCGCCAAGGTCGCCCGGCTCAGCGGGTTTGGAGCCGACGAGCGACTCGATTTTCATCGCCATGATCACCTGCGCCGCATCCTCGACGCCATGATCCACGCCGAGTGCCGCCGCCAGCCGTTCCCGGACGACCTCCTCAACGAAGCCCTGGCCAAGGCCGGCGTCAGACCATCCACGACCACGACCGTCGCCTGACGTCCGTCCCGGCCGGCCGACGAAGACGAGTCGTCGCGAAGCACGCGCCCCACCCCTCCCGTCAGCCGGCCATCCTCCCTCGTTCCCGCCCGCAATATCGGACGGTCACGCGGCCGGACCATATGACGGCCGGCCTGGTGGTCGGCACCCGTGTTCGCCAGGCGCCACCACCATCATGATCGGTATCCACCTCGCGGTTTCGTTGCCCTCACATGCCCCCCGGCTTGCGGTCCCGGGTGACCGTTTCCCCAGGAAAGCCGCTCGGCACGGCCAAGTCAAGTTGCGCTTTCGATGATTGTTCTCCCAATGAGCACACCGCTTCCCAGCCTCAAGATGTTGTGCTACCCAGTTCCAGCGAACGATGGGTTGGGTGAATCATGAAGCTTTTCGACGACTGTCCCGGCAACTTCCATTGCGGACCCTGGCGGGCAGGCATTGATGTGCGCCTTTGCATCCGCTGCGGCAACGAACTTCCGGACTCGGTTGCGGCGGTCTGTGCCGCGGTTGAGAGTCGCGACTCGAACGCGCACCCGCCACTCCAACAAGGTCTCCACGGAGGTGCCCGATGATCAAGTTGACCGCGCGCCTCGTCACCGACTACCTGGCCGGCAACACGGTTGCCGCGTCCGACCTGCCGAGGCTGATCCGAAGCGTTCACCAGGCCTTGGCTGACGCCGGCCGGGAGCCCGTAGCGGCCGACTCCCCGGCTCCCGCCGTGTCGATCAAGAAATCGGTCACACCCGGGCATGTCGCCTGCCTGATCTGCGGCAAGAGGCTCAAAATACTGAGACGCCACCTCTCCGTTGACCACGGCCTCACGCCCGACGAGTACCGGGAGAAGTGGGGCCTTCCGCACGATTACCCGCTGGTCGCACCAGAATATGCCGAGTTTAGATCCGCGATGGCGCACAAGTCCGGGCTGGGTACCAAGCGGAACAAGAGTGCGGCCGATGCCGGTTCCCCCGCCGATACCCCGCCCGTCGCCCCAGGGCAGGATGCACCCATGACGGACGAGCCTACGACTCGGGGGCATCGCTATCCAGCGAATCGGTGGGCGACACCCTCGGGGGAATGACGATGGTGCCGGCAAGAAGCACAAGCGCTGTTGCGGGGCCAACTGACGGAGCGGTGCAGTGCTGATGGCCGGCGTCGGCATCCACCAGGCCCCGCCGCATTCAGCGGACCCCTGCTGCCAGCGCGCAGC
>JAMOBE010000149.1:0-6033 GCA_039908285.1 Alphaproteobacteria bacterium | reverse complement strand
ATAAACACGGATGCAGCGGAGTTTGACATAGGCTTACGTGAGACGCATGTAAATATATTACTTTATCGTATATTATTTATTAATAAATGATCACTGGTAAAGACGGCGCCACTTCCTAGTATTCTGCATCCGTGTTTATCCGTGGATATTCGTGTTGCGCCTTTTTTGTCAGGCGGACACGATTATTATCACTTCTCGACTAAGTCTTCCACCACGTCGGAGATTTTCAGAAGCCGCATTGGCGGATAGACGCCAAGGGCGCGGGCTACCCGGATGTTCAGCACCAGGGAATAGCGGCTGAGGGTGGACAGCGGCATGGTGGCCGGGTTCTCTCCGCCCACCAGGATGCGCTGGGCCAGGGAGGCGGTGAGCTTGCCGATGTTGTAATAACGACTGATCAGACCCATCAGGGCGTCCGAGCCCATCAGGGTTCCCTCGGCGGCGGCGAAGGTCGGCAGCCTGGCCTCCAGCGCCGCTGCCGTCAGCAGTTTCTTGTGGGTCGAGAGGAACGAGTCCGGCGGGATGTACAGGAAATCCGCCTTCTCGGCCGCCACCTCGGCCACCAGGCCGGGCAGCTGATCGGCGCGGGGCGCCTCGCCGGCGGGGGTGAGAATGGGACGCTCGATCACCTGGAAACCGCCGGCGGCGGCCAGGCGTCGCACCTCGGCCACCGCCTGGCGGGAGTTGCTTTCGGCCTGACTGTAGATCACGGCCAGCCGCGCGACCGGCCGGTAGGAGCGTAGCGTCCTGATCTGGGTCTCCATCGGCACCAGATAGGTCGAGCCCGCCACGTTGCGTCCCGAGCCCGAGCCGTTGGGCAGCAGCCGGGCCTCCATGGGATCGGACACGTTGGCGAACACGGCCGGAACGGTGGTGACGTGGCGGAGAGGGTCGGGGTGGTCGTAGGGGCCCAGGATCTCGACGCTGGCGGTGGTGCCCCAGGTGTAGACCAGGTCGGGCTTCTCGCGGATGATCTCGGCGGCGATGCCGGGCAGGGCGCTCCTGTCGCCCTTGGCGTCGCGGACCACCAGCTCCACGGGAACGCGGTTGGCCTCCAGGTAGTCCTTGAAGCCGCGATCGGTGTCGGTCCAGCCGCGAAACGTCACCATGTAGATCCGGAAGCGCCGCGATGGGACAGCCGCCGCCACCGGTCCCGCCGTCAGGCCGACTAGACCGATCAGGCTGGCCAGACCGGCAAGCATGGCACGGCGGGTCAGGGGAGACGCGGGGCGATGGATCGTCACGCCGCGTCCTCCGCTTTCCGGGATGCGGCCAGGGCGGAAATGGCCAGGAAGATCATGCCACCGACCGCCACCAGCGCTCCGGTATAGGCCATCGCCCGCGAATAGCCGAAAAGCGACAGCAGTCCCGCGACCAGGAACGGTCCGATGATGTTGCCGAAGCGCTCGACCAGGCGGAAGGCCCCAAGGGCGGTGGACCGGGTTATCGTCGGGTCCACGTCCTCGCAGACGATCTGGACCAGCACGAGCTGTGGCGCGATGCTGATGGCGTGGCCCAGGCCCACCATGGTCACCGCCAGCGCCACCATCCAGGTGTTGTCGGCGGCCAGCACCGCCATCGCCCCCGCTCCGGAGATGATGGCCCCGACCCCGACCAGGCTCGGCAGATTGGTCAGGCGATTGGCGAACCGGGCGGCGACCGGCATGATCACCACGTTCATCAGCCCATAGACCATCATCACCCGGCCGATGGAGGACTGGGTGTCGCCAAGCTCGGTCAGGTAGAGCGGCACCAGATAGAACAGCACGCCGGTGAGGATGATCTTGGCCGGCACCGCCGCGAACACCGTCAGGGCCAGGAAGCGGGGGGCGCGCATCAGGATTCGAAGAGCCGGCCTGGATGCGGCCGCTGGACGGGGCGGGCGTGTGGTGCCTGCTCCGGCGATGGAGCTGTTGATCATGATGGCGGCCAGCAGGACGAGAACGGCCGACACGGCGAACGTGGTGGAAAAGCCGATGCGGTCGGCCATGATGCCCCCGAGGGACGGTCCGCAGATGGCGGCGGCGAACACCGCGCCCATGATGAAGGCCATGCCGCTCACCCGGCTTTCGGCCTTGGCGTTCTCGGCGACGTAGCTCTGGCAGGCGATATAGATGACGGCGTAGCCGATCCCGCACAGCGACCGCCACACCATCAGGTCAAGGACCGACACCGCCAGGGCGGAGCCGATGAAGCCGGCGACGCTCGGCACGGCGCCCATGAGGAATACCCGGCGGACGCCGAAGCGGTCGGTCCAGCCGGCGGCGAAGGGGGTGATCACCGCGATCGACAGCATGAACGCCGAAATCGGCAATCCCAGGACCATCTGCGGCGTCAAGCCCAGGGCCGGCTGCTGCAGGCTGCGGATGAACACCGGCAGGAACGGCCGGGTCAGTTCCTCGGCCAGGATGAACAGGAAGAAGGGGATGCGGATGCGCAGCAGGGCGTTGGGATTGACCATCTCCCTCACCGCCTCTCCCACGAGGCGGTAGCGCCGGCCAAGGCCATCCCGGACCGCCTGGATGCGGGCGACGATGCCGGCATCGATCTGGGCGGCACGGGTTTCCTCCGCCTCCTCCGCCACGTCCTGATAGTGCTCGTTGAGGCGGCGGACCATGCCGTTGAAGGCGCGGCCAAAGCGGCTGAACTCATCGCCACCGCCATGGTCGGGAATGCGCCAGGTGAAGTCCCCCCGGGCCCCCCGCTGCAGCAGCTCCTCGATGCGCCGGATGGGGCCGACCACATGGACCATGACCACGATGGAGAGGAACTCGAACGTCACCAGCAGGGTGACCAGCAGCACGGTCACGGCATCATAGACGATGGCGGCCAGGCGCCGACGCACCAGGTCGTCCGCCACCCCCACATGCAGTACCCCGCGCGGGGTTCCATCGATGACGATGGGGACCGAGGTATCGAGATACTTGTCCAGACGATGGGGCTCGTCCTCCTTGAGGTCGGCCGCTCCGGCGGGGGGGCGGCCGATCAGGCGCCTGGCCTCCTCCTGGTCCGAGCCCCCGCCATGGAGCACCGTCCCCTCCATATCGGTCAGCAGGAGATAGCGGACGTCGGGATTGGCGGTCAGGACGTCGCCAAGGTACTCCCCCATGCCGATCATTTCGGCGATCGGAATGCCGTACCCAACGACCCGCACGATGTCGTTGCGGACCGTGTGACCAACCAGGGTGGCCTTGCGGTGGATCTCCGGCAGCATCTGGCGCTCGAAGGCGCCGATCGCCGCGTAGGAGAACGTGCCGAGCGCCGCCAGCAGCAGCACCAGCGTCAGCGCGAACAGGCGGATCAGGAGTGTCCGGGAAAAGGTGTCCGTTCGCTCCGTCACGGCCCGAAGTCCCCGTCGTCGCCTTCGTCCAGGCGGTGGATTTCCGCGGTGGCGGCCTGCATGTCCTTCATGGCCTCCGCGGCGGTGCCAAGAAACGCCGCGAAGGTCGCCTCCATGGGCAGACCGTCCCCCGGCGCGAATGTCACCTGGCTGTCGTCACAGGCGGCTGCGGCCGTGCGTTCCATCCTCAGGAAGCTGATCAGGGTGGGGCGCAGCAGCAGCCACACGCCGACGAACACCAGACCAGCGGTTGCGGCGGTCAGCAGGGCGCCGAGCCTGACCAGCGACACCTGCGCCGTTGCGATCGGCTCGGCCAGCGCCGCCCGCGAATAGCGGAGCACGATCCCCCCCGCCGCTTCGCCCACCGAGGTGACCAGGGCGGTCCCCACCACCAGGGATTCAGGGTCGGACAGGGTCCACGTGCCGGTCGGAGTCCGTCTCCAGATGTTCAGCCATCGCTCCGCGACCAGATCACCGATGAAGCCGCGGTCGGTCCCGAACAGCACCTGGCCGCCCTGGTCGAACACCTCGATGGACAGGATCGCCTTGTCCTGCCGCAGGTTTTCCTCGAGGATATCCTGGGTGCGGGTGAGAGCGCCAAGCGGAACACCGAGATTGAGGCCGGCTTCCACCGAGACCCTGATGTCCTCGACGGCAAAGGCCAGCCGATCCTCCACCACTTCGGTGAACAGGGCGGAAAACTTGTGAACATTGAGCAGCGCCGTCAGGGCGATCGCACAGACGAAGATGGCGACGACCGTCGCCCCGATCCTGACGGCAACGCTGTTCATGACGCCGTGTCGCCCTTCCCCTCCACCCCACCCCCCTGTATCCTCCCTGTCTGGCCAATCGGCAACAGCAATTTTCGATCGCGTCCGTAGCAGCGGGGTCCGGGGCATAGCCCCGCATTATCGTCAAGTCGATACTTTTTCAGGCTCTGAGCCGTCGGCGGCGGCCGTCATGCCGACGTGCCATCGGTGCGGCGGATCCATCCGCCACCCAGCACCCGCTCGCCGTCGTAGAACACGCAGGCCTGGCCCGGCGCCACGCCGTGGAAGGGGTCATCCAGGACCACCGTGGCGCCGTGACCATCCTCGCCGTGGACGACCGCCGGCACGGGCGGGTGCAGGGAGCGCAGCTTGACGGTGACCCGCGCGCCCTCGGCCGGAAGTGCGTCGCCACGACCGAGCCAGTTGACCTGATCGAGACGCAGGCGGTCGCGTCCGAGGGAGACTCGCGATCCGACGATCACTCGCCGGGTGTCGGGCTCGAGCCGCACCACGTAGAGGGGCTCGCCACCGCCGATGCCGATGCCCCGCCGCTGACCGACGGTGAAGTGGATGACCCCCGGATGGCCGCCCAGCCTCCGCCCGTCCACGTGGACGATGTCTCCCGGTTCGGCGGCGGCGGGCCGCAGGCGGGCAACCAGGGCGCCGTAGTCGCCGTCGGGGACGAAGCAGATGTCCTGGCTGTCGTGCTTGTCGGCCACCGTGAGGCCGAGCCGCCGCGCCGCCGCGCGGGTCTCGTCCTTGCGCATGCCGCCCAGGGGAAAGCGCAGGAAGTCGAGTTGCGGCCTGGTGGTGGCGAACAGGAAATAGCTCTGGTCACGGTCCAGGTCCGCCGCCCGCCATAGCTCCGGTCCTTCGGGTCCGACCTCCCGGCGCACGTAGTGACCGGTGGCCAGCGCCTCGGCCCCGAGGCTCCGTGCCGTGTCGATCAGGTCGCGGAACTTGACCGTCTGATTGCAGAGAACGCAGGGAATGGGTGTCTCGCCCCGCGCGTAGGAGTCGGCGAAGCGCTCGATCACCTCCTCGCGGAAGCGGGTCTCGTAGTCCAGCACATAGTGGGGAATGCCGATGGTGTCGGCGACCCTGCGGGCGTCCTGAATATCCTTTCCCGCGCAGCAGGTCCGGCCTTCACCCGTATCGGCGCCGTGATCGTAGAGGCGCAGGGTGATGCCCACCACGTCATGGCCCTGTTCCTTCAGCAGCGCCGCCGTGGTCGAGCTGTCCACCCCGCCTGACATGGCCACCACGATCAGGCTCATGATCCGGAACCGGTTATCGGTCGACCATCAGATTGCGGGTGGCCGTCGGCAGGCGGACCACGAGACCGTCCAGGTCCTTCGACATGATGACCTGGCACCCGAGCCGCGAGGTTGCCGTCAGGCCGAAGGCCAGGTCGAGCATGTCCTCCTCGTCGTCACTCGCCGGTTTGAGCCGGCCGTACCAGGCCTCGTCGATGATGACGTGACAGGTGGCGCAGGCCAGCGATCCCTCGCAGGCGCCTTCGATGTCGATGTTGTTGTTCTGAGCGATTTCCAGCACCGATAGACCCTCCGGCGCGTCCACGTCGCGTCGGGTCCCGTCCTGATCGATGAACGTCATCCTTGGCATCTGAACTGGACCTTCCCTGACCTGGCGGCTATTGCCGGAAGCCCCGCATCGATACCCGCCACGGCCCGATTGGGCAAGAGGGAACTGTTTCATGCGCAGGGCGATCGGGTGAAAGAGTGAGAGCCGCCATCTTCACTCCCTCTCCCCCTCGAGGGGGAGAGGGCCGGGGTGAGGGGGTGGGGCAACCGGCACCATTTTGGGAGCTTCGGCACCCCCCTTGTGTATCGCAAATCCTGTAAGAATTAGCCCCGGACGGCGCGCCCCGAGCATGCCGTCCGGGTTGGCCGACCTCGACCC